>DKYL01000072.1:16204-24017 GCA_002493325.1 Ruminococcaceae bacterium UBA7101 | reverse complement strand
GAAGTAAAACCACCAGCTCAGCTGGTGGTTATTATTTTGCAAAAAAACTATAAAAATATTGAAAATTTATGTCAAGTTTTTTACCAATTTCGGGACTACTATATGAATGGAGGTGTGTTATTTGGATACTCATAAAAGTAAAAAAGCTTTAGAGGATAGATTTACTCAGATTTATAATCAGTATAAAAGCTCAATTTACAAATTCTGCCTTGTTAAGTTAAATGGGGATAATTCAGGTGCAGAGGACTGTATGCAGAATGTTTTTATGACATTTTACAAGAAGCTTAGAAATAATGAGGAAATCATAAATCCCAGAGCTTATTTGTATAAGATTGCAAGTAACTACATAATGAAACATATTGAAGCAAATGCCAAGGAAAATAACACCGTGCTGCCTTTGGAGGATTACACCGACAAGGTTGTTGATGACAGGGACAGTGTGGACAGCAGGATTGATTATCAGCTTCTGAATGAAAAGCTCAATAAGCTGCTTACGCCAAATGAACAACAACTCCTGAGACTGAAATATGTGGATGACCTGACAATTGAACAGGTTTCAAAGGTACTGAACGTAAACAAGCAGACTGTTGCGAAACGGCTTCAGCGACTGAGAGAAAAAATAAAACATTCTATTGTTATAGAATAGAAAGGAGACAGCTATGAATATTTTAGTAGATAAAAATGTTTTAAACTCGCTTTTGGATGAAAAGCAATTCAACAAAGAATTCAAAGCAATGCTTAATGAGCTGATTGATGATGAGCTAAAAAAAGATATCGACAAAATGGACTGCGATTTGATTGAAGAATGTACGGATATGTTAATCGAGCTTGAGCAGCAGAGCGATAAGGGCTTTCCTGTATTCATTCCTCTGACAACAGGCAAAAAGATTATAAATGCCTGCTCAAACAGAAACTTTAAATCACTGAGCAGAGGAATGAGAGCATCAATTGTTGCCTGCATAATTCTTCTTTCTGCAATAAGCTGTAATGCTGCAGTATATAAAATATCGGGTCACAACATTGCCAAGGAAGTAGTTGAAACAATTAACCAGAAATTAAATGACTGGGGAATAGTGGCTACGGCTGAAACGGATGATGTTCCTTATGAAGAAGTCACGCTGAAACGCGGAATAGAAGATATTGACGGTGGCTGGGATGAGGAAGAAACCACTGCAAAACCGAGCACAACCGAAGAAAGTAAAGTTGAAAAGACAACGAAAAAGCCTGTGGGTATAGAAGATGTTAACGGCGGCTGGGACGATGAAACCACAACCAAGAAAACAGGCATTGAGGATATTAACGGTGGTTGGGATGATGACGAAACCACGACTAAAGGCGGTATTGAGGATATCAACGGCGGCTGGGATGATGATGAAACCACAACCAAACCGACAACAAAGCCAATCAAACCAAGCACAAAGCAGTTTACAGTAACCTTTGATACTGACGGCGGTACCTGTGATATTGAAACAAAGAGGGTTGAGTTCAGAAAGCCTGTCGGAGCACTCCCTGTTCCCACAAAGCCCGGTTATGTATTTGCAGGCTGGTTCAATATTGATATAGCTTATAAATATAAATCACAGCTTGGTGGTACTATAAATATTAAAGAGGAAGTTCCGATTACGCCTGAGCATATCTATTCTCTTGAAAAGGATGCCGTATTTACTGCACACTGGGTTGAAGCAATTGCCGTTCATTTTGACCCGAACGGCGGAGAATGTGATGTAGCAACGCTCTATACGGACGGCAACGGTAATATTAAGAATATCCCTGTTCCTGTAAGAGAGGGTTACATTTTCACAGGCTGGACCTGCAGAGTTAAAACAAATTCACTTCCTCTTTATAAAACGATAACTTTAACTCCGAATCTGGTTATTACTGAAAGTATGACCTTTAAGGCAAACTGGGTTGAGGATAAAGAAGAGTATACTGTTACTATGGATGCCAACGGAGGAAGCAGCGATATTGAATCCATGACCTTCAAATATGGTGAGCCTGTGGGTGAACTGCCTGTACCTGCAAGAGCAGGCTGCACATTCATCGGCTGGTTTGATAAGAGCAGTCTTCCTGCAAACGAATACACTGCCGAAACCATTTTTGAAGACAGAAACCTTCAGAGATTGTATGCACTTTGGGCACAGGATGAATATACATTGATGTTTGACCCCAACGGCGGTGAATGTGATATTGAGAGTATGCCGGTTTACTATGGTCAGAATTACGGTGAATTACCTGTTCCTACAAAGCCGGGTTATCAGTTTAACGGCTGGTATTATAATGATACCAAAATCAATTCATCAAGCTCAGTTCCGGATTTTGGTGGAACAAACGAAAGAACAGTTACCGCTAAATGGGTAAAAGTCGCAATCCAGATTAAATTCAACGGCAACGGCGGCACAGCCAATAAAACACCTAAAAACTATTATTACGGTGAAAGCTATGGAAATCTTCCGACTGCTTATCTCGACGGATACAAATTCCTCGGTTGGTTCACAGAGCCTGAGGGAGGAGAAGAAATTACTGTTGACAGCACGGTTGCATTCCCTTATGAAGGTACACTCTATGCGCACTGGGAAGAGTTTAGTGAGGGTGAAATTGTTGTAACCGTTCATACAAACAGGTCAGTTGAATCCGTTTATGACCTTACATATAATTATGGTGATACCCTCGGCTCCTTGCCGATACCTGCAGCCACAACAGGCACAGAGAGCAGTTACACTGCATTTGTTGGCTGGTATGACGATGCTCGTTACGGTAATCAGTTATCTGATGATACCGTTATTACTGAGAGTATGGATATTTATGCACATTGGGAATTGTCAGGTCTGTTGAAAACCACTATCACCATTTCCAACATTAAGGACTACTATGAGCTAAACGAAGCCTTCAATTATGATGAGCTTAAAGTAAAGGCAACTACCTTTGTAAACGAGCTTCCGTTACAGGGAATGATTGATGCAGAGGGTGCAGAAAACTTCTTCTTTGGTATTGATACATCCACCCCGGGCTGGCACACAGGTAAATTCTGGATGAGTATTGAGGAGCTTGATTATATTGCTCTTGGTACAGTTTCCTTTGAAAAGGAATTTCAGTATTTTGTTACAGGCTGTGAGCACATAGAAGGTACGCATATTGAAAACAATCTTGACCCAACCTGTACAGCAGACGGTTACACAGGTGACACAGTTTGTAACGATTGCGGTGCTGTTCTTGAGCACGGCGAAAAGATTGCAAGGCTTAACCACGCTAAGACAGAGCTTAGAAATGTAAAGGCAGCAACCTGCAGTGAAGAGGGTTACACAGGTGATACTTATTGTGTATACTGCGGAAGCCGCAGATCCACAGGCAAATCAATTGCCAAGCTACCGCACGCCGATACACAGCTTGTAGGTGTAAAAGCAGCAACCTGCGGTGAAGAAGGTTATACAGGTGACGAAACCTGCATTGACTGCGGTACTGTTATAACAAAGGGTAAGTCTATTGCAAAGCTTCCGCACGGTAAGACTGAAATCAGAAATGCCTGTGAGCCAACCTGCGGTAGCTTCGGCAACACTGGTGATGAGGTTTGCATTGAATGCGGTACCATTGTTAAACCCGGAAAACTGATTAATAAGCTTCCCCACGCTAACCCTGTTCTAATTAATGCGAAGGAGCCGACCTGTACAGAGGATGGTTACACAGGTGACATTTATTGTGATGTATGCAATACAATTGAATATAGCGGTGAAATAATTGAAAAAACAGGTCACCAGTCCGAAATTCGCATTCAAAAGGGCGGACTGAATAAGGACGGTTATATTGGTGAGTTCTGCAAAAAGTGTAACGCTACACTTCAGGGCAGCTATTATCCCGGTATTGCAAGTGTTGAACTCAGTGAAACAGAATATATTTACAATAACAGACAGTTCACTCCGACTGTTATTGTTAAGACGGCAAATGGGGACACAATAGACGCAAAGTATTATGATGTTGAAATGCCTGCAGGAAGAACTGAGGTCGGTACCTATACAGTTAAGGTAACATTCAAGAACTACTATGAGGGTACATTTAATCTGACCTTTAATATCAAAGAAAGGACTGCAGTAGGCATAACATCGGCTAAAAAGGTTTCACGCGGTGTGCAGGCAACCTGGACAGCAGTTGACGGTGCAGACGGCTACCAGATTCAGGCAATCTCAGGTAATATTGTGCTTAAGGATTTGCACTTTGGTAAAAATGTAACATCCCAGACGATTTATATGAATGTTACAAGTAACACATATCTTATTATGAGATCATACAAAATCGAAGTAATAAATGGTGTTGAAACAAAGGTGTACAGCGATTGGAGCGAAAAATTTTATGTTAGCTAACTGACATCAAATAAATCTCCGGAGGGATGACGGCAGAGTAATCTGCCGTCATTCCTATTCATTGCCTATGCAGTAAAAACCCCCTGATATGGAATCAATCCGTATCAGGGGGGTTTACTATATCAAATTTATTTTTCTACTGCCCAAATGCATTGATTATTGTCAGCCAGTGCAGACAGGGTCATTTTCTTTTCTCCGTTATCTGTCTTTCCCTCACAGAATACGCCTTTATAGGTTATACCGTCAATGGCAGCGGTGAAGGTGTATGAATCGTTATCAAGTTTAAATGCACAGTCCTTGCCGTCAACAGTCAGCTTGCCGTCACTGCTTATTTCTGCCTGAACAGGTGTGTTGATAATATCCTTTATTTTTGACCAGTCATCGGTTTTTCGAGTTTCGTTTTTAAACAATATCAGCTCATAGTTGCCTGCAATATCATTAAGGCTCACAGCCCTTGCGGTTTCGCCGTTATATGCAAGGGGCAGCATGGTAAGCCAGCCCTCTGCATTTCTGAGCATCTGATGAATCTGTACATTGTGAAAAGCACCCTCACCGTCATTGTAGCGTGTGTGGTATGCCTGATAAATTTTTCCGTCATCGTCAATCAAGCAGGAGCTGTGACCGCCTGAAAGATAAGCCTTTTCATTAAAGCCGAACTGATAGTTGCCGATAATATTTGTGCCTGTGCTTTTCATTTCAGCAGCATCATTGCCTGCCGCATCAACATAAGGTCCGTCGGGATTCTTGCTTCTGTATTCACGGATATTATATCCGTCAAGAGCACCCAGACCACCGTAGGTCAGGAAGAAATAGTAGTAGCCGCTTTCAGTGTCATATGTAATGAAGGGTCCCTCGCCTGTATTTTCCGTTTCCTCATTTGTGCAGGAAATCTGTTTGCCGAAATAAATGTCATAGCCCTCGCTGTTTCGCATTGCGTCATAATCGGGCATTCCTGTTTCTTCAACAAGAGGAATAACGTATATGCCGCCGCTGAATGAGCCGTAGCTCAGCCAGAGCTTGCCGTCCTTGTCATAGAAGGGCGCAGGGTCAATGCAGTTTGGGGCAGCACCATAGGTGCAGTCATAGCTGCCCTCTTCATCAAACCAACGCTGTGCTTCAACCTCGTCTTCGGTGAAAACACCTTTTTCAATCAGCTCACCAATGTTTGTAAAGCTGTAATGTGTAGGGTATTTAATCTGTCCGAGCTTTCTCAGCTTGTTAAATCCGCTGTAAACAAGGCAGTCACTGAATTCAAAGGTTCCCTCAGGGCTGTCTGCTGTTGCAAACCAGATTACAGAGGCAGTTGTGCCCCATACGGATGAGCTGGCATAATAGCAGTATTTGCCCATAGCCTCATTATAAATAATGTCACTTGCCCAGACATTGGTTTCCCATTCCTCGTCGGTGCGTCCCCACTGGGTCTGTGCGGCATCACACCAGGCAAATGCCTTTGCATAGCTTTCTCTCAGCGTTTTTCCGTCAGCGGTCAGTATGCGGTTGCTGTCAAAAACACCTGATGAAACGGTTTCCCAGTTCATCAAATCATCACTTTCAGCCATTGCAATGTGTGAGCCTGTAACATAATACTTGCCATTCTTTGCTTTAAAAAGTGACGGGTCGTGAACAGATACACCATTGCTGTCATTAAATTCAAGAGCATTTCCCTCGAGATTCTTTATTACAGCGTCTACTCTTTTTGCTTTGCATCCTGCGAAGCAAGTGAAAATAATCACAGAGGATAAAAACAGACATATTAATTTTTTCATATCATCACCCTTATTTCAGTTTTTTTATTTTATAGACTATCCTAATAATAAACCATTTCAAAGGATTTGTCATCCTATTTTTGAATTATTACATCAAAAAAGGCACTCTGAACGAGTGCCTTTTTGTGCTTTTAACAGATTTTAACTTATCTGATACCGTATTTTTCAATAATATAATCCATATCCTTATCGCCTCTGCCTGAGAGATTGATAAGAACAGAGCCCTTTTCCATCTGCTGAGCAAGCTTAATGCCGTATGCAACAGCATGTGAGCTTTCTATTGCAGGGATGATGCCTTCAAGTCTTGAAAGGGTGTAGAAAGCGTCAATTGTATCATCATCATTAACTGTATCGTATTTAACTCTGCCAAGGTCATGCAGGAATGCGTGCTCAGGACCTGATGACGGATAGTCAAGACCGCTTGCTACGGAATAAACAGGAGCAGGCTCACCATTTTCATCCTTAAGCATAATACTGTTAAATCCGTGCATAATTCCCTCACTGCCATATGTGAGACTTGCTGCGTGGTCGCCAAGCTTTTCACCTCTGCCAAGAGGTTCAATGCCGTAAATGTCGACAGGGTCATTCAGGAAGCCTGAGAAAATTCCCATAGCATTTGAACCGCCGCCTACACAGGCAACAACAGCATCAGGCAATTCACCTGTCATTTCAATAAACTGCTCTCTTGCTTCAATGCCTACAACACTCTGGAAATCACGTACCATCATCGGGAACGGATGCGGTCCTACAACTGAGCCGATACAATAAATTGCATCCTTATATTCATTGCAGTATGCCTCAAATGCGGCGTCCACTGCTTCCTTGAGAGTCTGCAGACCGTGTGTAACCTCAATAACATTTGCACCGAGGATTTTCATTCTTGCAACATTCGGAGCCTGCTTCTTTATATCAACAGCACCCATATAGATATCACACTCAAGACCGAAATAAGCGGCAGCAGTAGCCAGTGCTACACCGTGCTGACCTGCACCTGTTTCGGCAATAACCTTTTTCTTGCCCATATATTTGGCAAGCAGTGCTTCACCCATACAGTGGTTAAGCTTATGTGCGCCTGTATGGTTCAGGTCCTCACGCTTTACATAAAGCTGAACATTGCCAAACTGAGATGACAGTCTTTCAAGGTGTGATATAGGTGTCGGTCTTCCCTGAAATTCCTTGCGAATACGGCGAAGCTCAGCAATAAATTTACGTGATTTACTTATTGAATAATAAGCATCTGTAATTTCATTCATAGCATTCTGAAGCTCAGGCGGAATAAAGGAACCGCCGTATTTTCCGAAAAAGCCTGCCTTGTCAGGATAGTTTTTAAGATAGGTATCAAAGTCAATGTTGTTGTAATTCATTTTTATTTCCTCCAAAAAGTTAATTTTAATATTTTTAATTTAGTTTGTTTTTTATAATAAATATGTCTGCTTAACTGCGCCATCGTTTTGTTAACAGCATTTCATTTCCTCCCATAAAAGCTTTTGACAAATAAAAAAGTCCTTGACAGTATTATTATACTGTCAAGGACGAAAAATACTTTCCGTGGTGCCACCTTGATTTATGGCTTTGCCATACACTCTGCAAGATACTATCATATCTCTGACCATTAACGCAGGTCTGCACGTCATAGAATACTCGGCATCTGCCTTTGACTATGCCCTCAGCGGTCCATTTAATAAGCCGTTTAAT
>DKYL01000072.1:0-16054 GCA_002493325.1 Ruminococcaceae bacterium UBA7101 | reverse complement strand
CTCTGCAAGATACTATCATATCTCTGACCATTAACGCAGGTCTGCACGTCATAGAATACTCGGCATCTGCCTTTGACTATGCCCTCAGCGGTCCATTTAATAAGCCGTTTAATGTTCTACTCCCAGCAACGAGAACTCTCTGTAAATGCGTATCTTATTTTTATCTCCGCTTCAACGGTTTGTTATTAAGTTATAAATATAATATCACTAAAAATTCAATTTGTCAACAGTAATCTTGCATATGCACTTTCAACAGTTGAATTGAAAATAATATTTTCAAAACTTTTTGAGCTTTCATAGTCAGCAGATGAGCTTTCAGTAACAAAATAAAACTCTGCACCGCTCACTTTGCACCTGTTGATAAATTCCTTAACCTCAGCAGGAGCAGTAGCTGAATGGTACATAGAATGAAGCACAATATCAATATTGCTCAAATCATAGCTGTTATAGTCTATGCCCACATAGGGAGTAATGACAAGAATTTTTTTGAATTTAAAAACAGGATTTTCTAAAGGCTCTTTGTTTTCAGCCTCATAAATTCTGTCATAGCTGATATATACCTTGCTAATACCATTCTGAATATATTTAACAGCGTTTTCAAAATTTTTAAAGCCGTTTGCAGTTTTGTCTTCAAGGGGCTTGTCACTTGCCACAAGCACAATGGGCTTGTCATAAAACAGATTTGCCAGCAGTGCTCCTGTAAAGCTCAGTGTGTCACTGCCGTGCAAAACAATAATGCCTTTGTATTTGGAAAAATCAACACTGCCTATATAGTCGGCAAGCTTTTTCCATAGTTCAAAGCTCATATTTTCCGAAAGCACAGTAAAGGGCGATACACAGTCAAACTCCGCATTTTCAAATGTCATATAGTCAAGAATTTTGAACGGAGAATCCAGATGTATGTTGTCATCCTTTACACTGCCGATTGTACCGCCTGTGCCGATAACTAAAATTTTATCCATATTTATTACTTGGTAAAAAATGTTCTGAATGCCTTGTATGCCATATAGGTGTCAATTTTTGATACTACCTCATATGGTGAATGCATGGAGAGAACAGGAACACCAACATCAATAACATCAACATCAAGGTTTGCAATATACATAGCAACAGTTCCGCCGCCGCCTGCATCAACCTTGCCCAGCTCACCGCTCTGCCATAATACACCGTTGTTTTCCATCATCGCTTTGACAAAGCTTACAAATTCTGCAGATGCGTCGCTTGTGCCTGACTTACCTCTTGCACCTGTGAACTTGGTAACGCATACACCCTCGTTGATAATGGATGCATTGTTCTTTTCAAACTGTGACGGCCAAGTGGGGTCATAGGCAGCATTAACGTCTGCTGACAGGCATTTTGAGTTAGACAGAACATCTCTGCCCTCACAGCCCTCAAGCCTTGCCAGATCCTCAATGAAATATTTAAGATAGCTTGAGTTAAGACCTGTGTTGCCGTCTGAGCCTGTTTCCTCTTTGTCTGTCAATACGGTAACTGCAGTGTATTCCGGTGCAGTATCAAGAGAGAAAATTGCTTTCATTGCAGGGTAAGAGCAAACCCTGTCGTCGTGACCGTAGCCGCCGATAAGGCTTCTGTCAAAGCCGATGTCATCAACTGTGAAGGCAGGAACAAGCTCCAGCTCGGCTGATAAAAAGTCACGCTCAACAATGCCGTATTTCTCAAACAGAATGTTTAAAATGTTCAGCTTAATTCTTTCGCTTTCCTCGTCATCCTTAAAAGGACGTGAGCCGATTACAACATTCAGCTCCTCACCCTTAACAATTTCATTCGCCTTTCTTGCCATCTGTTCTGCACCGAGATGCGGGAGAATGTCGGTGATGCAGAATTTGGGATCAGCCGCATCCTCACCGATTTTAACATCAACAAAGCTGCCGTCATTTTTGCAGATTCTGCCGTGGAGTGAAAGGGGAATTGCCGTCCACTGGTATTTTTTGATACCGCCGTAGTAGTGTGTTTTGAAAAATCCAAGTGAGCCGTCCTCATAAACAGGAACCTGTTTTAAATCAAGACGGGGTGAGTCAATGTGTGCGGCACTGATTCTTACACCGTCAATAACAGGGCGTGTTCCCTTAACGCAAAGAATAATTGCCTTGCCTCTGTTAAAATAGTAAACCTTGTCACCTGCCTTAAGCGGTTCACCGAATTTGTCAAATTTTTTAAAGCCGTTTGCCTCTGCCATTTCCAGTGCAGATTTGGCAAATTCACGCTCGGTTTTGTTTTCAAAAAGGAACTTTTTATATCCCTCACAAAATTCGTCACAAGCTTTGAGCTCCTCTTCGCTCATAAAATCAACGCCGTTTTTCTTTTTATAAAACAGCTTTTCTTTTAATTCTTTGGTGCTTTCACTCATAATATTTCCTCCAGAATCTTGTCAATTTGTGTTTTTATATCCTCGCCGTTATTGTAAATTATATAATCGGCATGATCAATATAGTATTTTTCGCTGAGCTGGGCATTTATTCTTTCCATTGCTTTTTCATAGCTTATGCCGTCACGCTCTGTAATTCGCTTTGCTCTGAGCTCTTTGTCCGCCATAACAGTGATAATGACATTGCATTTGTTTTGTGCCTTTGCCTCAAAAAGCTGCGGTGCATCAAGCACCGAAAGCGGTTTGGCAAGCTGTTCGCATTGTGCAATCACCTCGGGATGAATGATGCTGTTTAACTGCTTCAGCTTTTCGTTATCATTAAAAACGATTTCACCCAGCCTGTTTCTGTCGAGAGTGCCGTCTTTAATAATATCATTGCCAAAAATATCAGCAAGCCTTCTTAAAAGCGGTAAATTATTTTCATAAATTTTTTTAACAACCTCATCACTGTTGATGATATGAAAGCCAAGCTTGGCGAGATATTCGCATACATAGCCCTTTCCTGCACCGCTGGGTCCTGTTAAGCCAATGAAAAACGGTTTTGTTAAATCAATAATGCTGAAAGCGGCGGCACGGATCAATCTGTTATAAACTGCCATTCCTACACCTGTTGTATGCGGTATTCTGGCATAAACCTTTTTTGCACCCATTTCGTCAAGCTTTCTCAGTGCGTCAAAAAGCTCTTTTGCCTGACTTAAATCGTCATTTTCTCTGCCAAATGTTACCTTTGAAATAGTTACATTGTCATCCTCAAAGCACAGTGCAAAGCAATCCTTTTTTGTATTTACAAATTTTTCATATCCGTCTTTGTCTGCATTGACAATAATTATTTTTGCTTTCGGTGCGTAGTGCTTGTACTTCATACCCGGAGATGCGGCAACCTCATCATTCTGCATGCCTTCAAGCACAGCCTTTGCCACATCAACCTCGCCGATAACAGCTTCAAGCATTTCCTTTGTCACTGCACCCGGTCGAAGAATTGTGGGTATTTCGGTCGCAAGGGTGATTACGGTTGACTCCACACCGAACGCACAATCACCGCCGTCGATGATTGCGTCAATTTTTCCGCTCATATCGTCAATAACATATTTCGCCTTTGTCGGTGACGGCAGTCCTGACGTGTTGGCGCTTGGTGCCGCAATGGGACAGCCTGCTGCTTTAATCAGTGCCCTTGCAGTTTCATTTTCAGGCATACGCACGGCGACCGTATCCAATCCGCCCGATACCACATCACCGACCTTTTCACTCTTTGGCAGAATGATGGTTAAAGGCGCAGGGAAAAATTTGTCAATCAGTGCCTGTGCCTTTGGCGTTACCTCTTTGACAAGCGTCTTGATGTCGTTCTTTTCTGCAATGTGCACAATCAGCGGATTGTCACTTGGTCTGCCCTTGGCAGTGTAAATGCTTTTAACAGCCTCGTCATTCAGAGCATCAGCCCCTAAGCCGTATACCGTTTCGGTAGGGAATGCAACCAATCCGCCCCTTGCAATGATTTCACCTGCAAGCGCAATGTCATATTCACTTGTAGATAAAATCCTGGTTTTCATAATTTATACCTGTCTGTACCTATTTTTAAAGAGAAACATATTATTCCTCACCCTGGGCTTTGAGCTTTTCGGCGGTGTCGGCAGTGATGAGTGCATCAATCATTTCATCCAAATCGCCGTTTAAAAATTGCTCTAATTTATAAAGTGTCAGACCGATTCTGTGGTCGGATACTCTGCCCTGGGGGTAGTTATAGGTTCTGATTCTTTCGCTTCTGTCGCCTGTGCCGACCTGTGCCTTACGCTCGCCTGCAATCTCTGCATCGTGCTTCGCTTTTTCCGCATCATAAAGACGGGAACGCAGCACCTTAAGTGCCTTTTCCTTGTTCTTATGCTGTGAACGCTCATCCTGACATTCAACAACCGTGCCTGTGGGCAGGTGCGTGATGCGTATTGCGGATGATGTTTTGTTGATATGCTGACCGCCTGCACCGGATGAACGGAAGGTGTCTATCTGCAAATCCTTCGGATTGATGTCAAAGTCAACCTCTTCAGCTTCGGGTAAAACGGCAACAGTGGTTGTTGAGGTGTGTATTCTGCCCTGGCTTTCTGTTTCAGGCACACGCTGAACACGGTGAACACCCGATTCAAACTTAAAGCGTGAATATGCACCGTCGCCCTCAACGGAAAAGCTGATTTCCTTATATCCGCCGAGTCCTGTTTCGTTGGCATTGAGCACCTCGGTTTTAAAGCCCTTTGCTTCGGCATACATGGAATACATTCTGAAAAGTACACCTGCAAACAGTGCAGATTCCTCGCCGCCTGCACCGCCGCGGATTTCAATAATAACATTCTTGTCATCGTTAGGGTCACGGGGGAGAAGCAGTACTTTTAGCTCTTCACTGATTGTTTCCATATCAGCCTTGCTCTGTTCAAACTCATCCTTTACCATCTGGGCAAAATCTACGTCCATTCCGCCCTCATCAAGCATCAGCTTTGATTCCTCAAAAGCCTCCTGTGCTTTTTTGTATTCCCTGAATTTTTCCACAACAGGGGTCAAGTGCTTAAGCTCACGCATAAGCTTTGTATATTTTTCCTTGTCTGAAACGATATCAGGGTTACAGACTAATTCGTTAACCTCTTCAAATCGCTTTTCAACCTCATTAAGCTTATCTATCATAAGTTAATCCTCTCTAAGTAATCAAAAAATCTTTGTTTCTTTTGTTCCTGCTGTTTTGGTGTTTCTGATGAATCCACAAATTCAATGGTGAATTTTTCTTTTTTGTCATTCAGCAGATTTTTTTCTTCCAGAACTCTTTTTAACTGACGTGAAACACCTTCAGCACCGTCAAAGAAATTTACATCGCCCAATACCTCTTTAATTTCAGCCTTAGCCAGTGGGTAATGTGTGCAGCCAAGCACCACGTTTGAAACCTTGCCTTTGTAATCGTGCAGATTTCTTTCAAGGTATGCTTTAAGCTCCTCTTTTTTTCCCTGCTCAATTAAATCGGCAAGCCCCACACAGGCAAGCAGGCTTGTGTTGTTGTTGTAATATGTGTAAAACAGCTTGTGGAATTTTTCGCTCTCAAGAGTGCCCCTTGTTGCCATTACAAGTGTAAAGCCGTCGGGGTTATAATCGTGCACCATTTTATAGGCAGGCTCAATGGCGATAATCGGTGTGTCGGAATATTTTTCTCTTAAAAAGCTGACAGCCTTTGCAGATGCGGTGTTGCAGGCTAAAACAATAGCCTTGCAGTTTTTTTTGTTAATCATAAAATCAACAAGCTCGTCACATCTTGAGATGATTTCTTTATCACTTTTGTCGCCGTACGGGTTGTTTATGGAATCACTGAAAAAGAAATAATCCTCATTAGGCAGCAGGCGCACTGCTTTTCTGATTACACTGATACCGCCGATGCCTGAATCCAAAAAGCCGATTGGTCTGCTACTGCTCATTTTGCTTAACTGCCTTTATGTTTTTTTCTGCCTTAACTCTCGGTATCATAACCTCTCTGCCACAGGTGCAGCATTTCAGCTTGTAGTCAACACCGAGCCTTGTTATCTCAAATTCCTTTGAGCCGCAGGGGTGCGGCTTTTTCATTATTACAATGTCACCGAGCTTTAATTCCATAACATCACCATTATATAATATTATAAGTATTATTTAATCTAAATTATTATATCACTACTGTTATAATTTTACAACTGCATATCTTGCAAAAGATTTTCATATACATAAATTACATAAGAAAAGTGAGTGATGTTATGAAATTCTACCCGGAGGGGAAAAATCCTGATTTATTAAAAACTTTTAACTCTGTGGATGAGCTGAAAAAGGCAATGATGAACAGCGAGGTGATAGAGTCAAGGGTGCTGCTTTGTGACAGGGAGCATAATCTGCATGTTGACCTTGGTGCAGTCCGAGGAATTATACCAAGGCTTGAGGGTGCAATAGGGATTGATGACGGCAGTGTCAGGGATATTGCGCTTATTTCAAAAGTCAATAAGTGTATATGCTTTAATGTTCTTGGCTTTGAAAAAGATATTTATGAAAACAATATAGCAATTCTGTCACGAAAAGCCGTTCAGTTAAGGTGTATGGAGGAATATCTCAATCAGCTTGTTCCAGGTGATATTATTGATGCCGGTGTCACACACCTTGAAAAATTCGGTGCTTTTATTGATATAGGTGCAGGTGTCAATGCACTGATACCTATTGATATGCTTTCTGTATCACGCATAAGTCATCCGAGCGAAAGACTTTGCGAGGGGCAGAGCATCAAGGTTGTGCTCAGAAAAAAAGAGCCGTCAAAAATGACCTTTTCCCTTAAAGAACTTCTTGGCACGTGGGAGGAGAATGCAAAGGCTTTCACGCCTGGTGAAACCGTAACTGGTGTTGTAAGAAGCATTGAGGATTATGGTGTATTTGTAGAGCTTGCGCCGAATCTTGCAGGGCTCGCCGAGCCGCAGGATAATTTATTTGTGGGGCAGCAGGTTGCAGTTTATGTAAAATCCGTTATACCTGAAAAAATGAAAATCAAACTGGTGATTGTGGAAGCTTTTAAGGAGGCAGCACCGCCAAAGGAGCTTACATACTATATTGACGGCAATCATATGGATTATTTTCAGTATTCACCGCAAAACAGCCCTAAACAAATTTTTACCGATTTTCATGAATAATAACCTCCTGAATAGAAAATTCCCACGGCATAATAAACTGCCGTGGGAATTTTATTTTTCGATATTCTAACAAGCCTCTATCTGCGTGACGGAAAATTCTCTGCCTGCAGTTATTTCATAGTCGCTCTTTTTACACTTCGGGCAGACTCTGCTGTTTTTCAACAGCTCAAATTCACAGCCGCAGGAGCATTTTCCCTTCGCAGGGATATAGTCTAAAATCAGCTCTGTGTTTTCAAAAACATTGCCGATGCGTGAAACATTCCAGCATTCCTTAAAGTAATCGGGCAGTATTCCCGACAGCTCACCTGCCTGTACGGATACGCTTGAAACCTTTTTTAAATTCTGTTCTGTCATAATTTCTTCAACCAATTCAAAGATTTCCAGAACAACGCTTAATTCATGCATTATTTATTCCACTCTTTAATTTCTTTTCTGAGCCAGCTGCACCAGTTGTCTATGCCTTCACCTGTTTTTGCTGAAATAAAGTAGATTTCACAGTCAGGGTTAAGCTTATGAATACGCTCCACAACTGCATTATCGTCAAAATCAAAAACACTTTTTGTATCAATTTTATTGATAAGTACAACATCACAGATTGAGAACATAAGCGGATATTTCAGCGGCTTGTCGTCACCCTCAGGTACAGACAAAATCATTGCATTTTTGCTTGCACCTGTGTCAAATTCAGCAGGGCATACAAGATTGCCCACATTTTCAAGCACAACCAAATCCAAATCTGCTGTGCCGAATTCTTTGATTCCCTGTTCGGTCATACCTGCATCAAGGTGGCACATTCCGCCTGTGTGAAGCTGAATGGATTTAACACCTGTATCGGCAATCACCTTTGCATCAACATCACTGTCAATGTCAGCCTCCATAACACCGATTTTAAATTCATCCTTAAGCTGTGCAATTGTAGCCTTAAGGGTTGTGGTTTTACCGCTGCCCGGTGATGACATCAGGTTGAGCAAAAAGGTTTTTTCCTTTTTCAGCTCTGCTCTTACTCTGTCAGCTTCTTTATCATTATTTTCAAAAACACTTCTTTTAATTTCAATAACTTTAAATTCGTCCATTGCTGTCCCCCGAATATAAAAATATGATTTATTATAGTATGAATGAAATGATTTTACAAGCCCCCACGGGGGATAAGTTTGTTATCTTTTCGGGTATTCCAAATCATCAGGCAAGCCCAAAATATAATCGGCTGATACATTGTAAAATTTGCATATATTTCGTAAATCCTCCAGATTAGGTTCAGTAACACCGTTCTCAATAAAGGATACCTTCCTTTGCGTTATGTTACAGTTTTCAGCGACTTCCTGTTGCTTTAAATCATTGTCAATTCTCAGTTCTTTAATTCTAACTTGTGCAATATCCATTTTATCGTCCTCCTATTATATTTTAGCACAGTTAATTTTTAACTATTGACAAATAGTTAAAAATTAACTATAATTAAATTGCCAAAGGAGGTGCAAAACGAATATGTCGGAATGTAACGATTGCGTGTTAGTAGATGAAGAGGCTTATGAAAAACTAAAGCAATTCAGATTAGAGGCTTCGGAAAAAATTGATTTTGTAAGAATGCTGACCTTAAGGCTTTTTATTTATATTGATTTGCTGGATAATGATTTATATGACTATAATGAACTATTAACAGACCTTAGAATGACCGTTACAGATTTATATAATTATTCCCGTGATTACAGTGATGTTATCAATAATTATTTGAAAAAAGACAATTAAAAATACGGCTTATATTTTGTCGCCATCAAAGTTAAAAAGGACAGCTGACGCTGTCCTTTACTGTTCTTGGCATTTCCTGCAGATTGAATGAAAAATGTTGATTTATATCACATTTGATGATATTATAGTTGCAGGACTTCAGTCTTACGGATTAAGTTCCGGCAAGGAGTTATCTATAAACGGTAGGCGGTTAGCCCTTTCTTTCCGAGAGGGTGTATCTTCAGCCCTCTTGAGATTTATCAAAGGAGGGTGATGTTATGGAATATGCAACTATAATTACACTTGTACTTATCATTGCACTTTTTATCATAATAAAAAAAGATTAACCGCCCTACTCCAATTGTGCAGTTAATCTTTTTTAATCGCATTTGGGGCTAACCGTCTATCGGATAGCTCCTTGTTCATTTATATTATATTATACATTTCTGTTTTTGTCAATGATAGAAAAACTGTTGCCATTTTCTATATTTATTATTTTACCAGCTTAATTAACTCCTCACGGGTCAAGCCGCAGTGTCTTGCGTTGTCATTGTTCGGCACGGCTCTGATTACCTCACCATTATAGCGTGAAACAAGCAGCTCGCAATCCTTGCCGTCAACGGCAACGGTTTCAATTGAATAATCCTCTTTGAGAGGCACTTGCTTTGCAAGGTTTGATTTTTCGGTCAAAGCACCTGTCGGGCAAAGCTTAACACATAAGCCGCAGTTGGTGCATTTTGTCTGGTCAAGGGGCAGTGCAAATGCAGGTGACACACTTGTCTTGAAGCCTCGTCCTAAAAGACCGATTGCACTGATGTCCATAACCTCTTTACAGGAACGAACACACAGTCCGCAAAGAATACATTTTGCAGTGTTTCTTTCAATAAATGCATTGTCATCCCTTGTATATTTCTGCGGCATTTCGCCTGCAAATCTTTCAGGATTGATGTCATATCTCTGTGCAACAGATAACAGCTTGCATTTGAAGTATTCACGGCATCCGCATTCAAGACAGCGCTGTGCTTCCTTCTGTGCCTCTTCAACGGCAAGACCCAGTGATACCTCGTCAAAGTTATTGCGTCTGATTTCAGCATCAATCACCTTGGCATTTGTTCTTGCCACAGGCTCTTTGCTGCTTAAATCAATTTTGTCCTCGTCACGCTTGCTGATATACTTTGGTGTTATGTCAAATTCCTCACCCTTAAGGTAAGCGTCAACAACCTTAACGCATCTGTCAGCCTCACCGATAGCGGCAATGGCAATGGATGCACCCTTGTTTGTTGCATCACCGATTGCAAATACACCGTCAATGTCAGTTGTGAAGGTGTCCTCGTCAGCGCTGATTGTTCCTCTGTCTGTCAAGCCGACAACATTTTCAAAGTCACTGCTGTCAAGCTTCTGACCGATTGCCATAATTACACTGTCGAGTGGCAGATATTCAGTTTTGCCCTCAATAGCAACAGGCTTTCTTCTGCCCGATGCATCAGGCTCACCCAGCTCCATAAGCTGCAGTGTCATACCGCATACCTTGCCGTCCTCACTGTGGATTTCAACAGGGTTGGTAAGGAATTTATAGATAACGCCCTCTTCTTTGGACTCTTTAATTTCAATTTCCTCGGCAGGCATTTCCTTTTCAGTACGGCGGTAGATTACATAAACCTCTTTTGCACCAAGCCTTACGGCTGTTCTGCAGGCATCCATTGCGGTGTTGCCGCCGCCGCAGACTGCAACCCTGTCACCGATTTCTACAGGATTTCCCTGAATAACACTTCTTAAAAAGTCGATACCGCCGTATACACCCTGTGTATCTTCACCCTTAACACGCATAGGGCTTGATTTCCATGCACCCGGTGCAAGAATAACAGCATCGTTAACGCTCTTAAGCATATCCAGTGTAATGTCCTTGCCGAACTTGCAGTTGTTAACAAGGCGAACACCTGTTTTTTCAATCAGGCTGATTTCTGCATCAAGGATTTCCTTAGGCAGTCTGTACTGCGGAATACCATAACGGAGCATACCGCCCATTTTATCCATCATATCAAAAACAGTAACCTCGTGACCGAGTGTTCTGAGGTAAAGTCCTGCTGACAAGCCTGCAGGTCCGCCACCCACAATGGCAACCTTTTTGCCTGTTGACGGCTTACATTCAGGCAGATAGCTGTCACCCTTTAAGTCAAGGTCTGCCGCAAAGAATTTAAGCTGTGCAATGTTAATCGGTTCTTCAACCTTTCCGCGTCTGCAAGCCTTTTCACAAGGGTGAGGGCAGACTCTGCCGATAGATGCAGGGAGCGGAATTCTGTCCTTAATAAGCTTTAATGCCTCGTCAAATTTGCCGTTGGCAATCAGACCGACATAGCCCTGACAGTCCGTGTTTGCAGGGCAGGCAAGCTGACAGGGAGCAATACAGTCGCCGTCGTGAGCTGACATAAGCAGCTCCATAGCAATTTTTCTTGATTTAATAACTCTTTCGCTTTCGGTATTAATAACCATACCCTCGCTGATTTTAGCGGAGCAGGAGCGAAGGAGCTTTGGCACACCCTCAACCTCAACAACACAAAGACCGCATGCACCGTAAATTTCTACTGCCTCATCATAGCAAAGGGTAGGTATGTAAATTCCGTTCGCCTTTGCTGCTTCCAATATTGTACTGCCGGCAGGAGCAGTAACCTTCTGACCGTTAATTGTCAGGTTAATCATATCCATTGAACTACTCCTCCTTACTTTCTTATAATTGCACCGAACTTACAGTTCTGCATACATTTTCCGCACTTAATGCATTTGTCAGCGTCAATGGTGTGCGGCTGTTTAACTGAGCCTGAAATTGCATCAACAGGGCAGTTTCTTGCACAGAGTGTGCAGCCCTTGCATTTGTCTTCAATGATGGAATATTCAATCAGGCTTGTGCATTCGCCTGCAGGGCAGGTCTTATTTTCAATATGCGCTATGTACTCATCCTTAAAATACTTGATTGTGGTTAAAACAGGGTTTGGTGCTGTCTGACCGAGTCCGCAGAGTGCACCGTCCTTAATACCGTAGCAAAGCTCTTCAAGCAGCTCAACATCGCCTTCCTTACCCTTGCCTTCGGTAATTCTTGTTAAAATCTCAAGCATTCTTGTTGTGCCGATTCGGCAGTGAACGCATTTTCCGCAGCTTTCCTTGGCAGTGAAGTCAAGGAAGAATTTTGCCATGCCTACCATACAGGTGCTTTCGTCCATAACAACCATTCCGCCTGAGCCCATAATTGCACCTGTTGCACCAAGTGCCTTGTAGTCAATGACAGTGTCAATCAGCTGGGCAGGGATACATCCGCCTGACGGTCCGCCCATCTGCACAGCCTTGAATGCCTTGTCACCCTTCATTCCGCCACCAATGTCAAAGATAACATCACGCAGTGTTTTGCCCATAGGGATTTCAACAAGACCGCTTCTCTTAACCTTGCCTGTTACGGCAAATACCTTTGTGCCCTTTGAGCCTTCTGTACCCATAGCGGCAAAAGCCTCACCGCCGTTGTTGATAATCCACGAAACATTGGCAAAGGTTTCAACATTATTGATGTTTGACGGCTTTCTCCAGTAGCCGCTTTGCGCAGGGAACGGAGGCTTAAGCCTTGGCATACCTCTATGACCTTCAAGGGATTCGATAAGTGCAGTTTCCTCACCGCATACAAATGCACCTGCACCTGCCTTGATGGTCATTGTGCAGCTGAAATCTGTACCGAAAATCTTTTCGCCAAGATAGCCCTTTTCGGTTGCATCCTTGATTGCTTTTTCAAGTCTTTTGATAGCAAGCGGGTATTCGGCACGAACATATACAACAGCGTTCTTTGCACCGATTGCATATGCACCGATAAGCATTCCCTCAATCAGATTATGGGGGTCACTCTCGATAACTGCTCTGTCCATAAATGCACCTGGGTCTCCCTCGTCGGCATTACAGATTAAATATTTTTCCTCATCCTCGCTCTGTCTTGCAGCGTTCCATTTGAACCAGGTGGGGAAGCCTGCGCCGCCCCTGCCTGCAAGACCTGATACCTTGATTACATCAATAACATCCTCAGGTGTCATTGTTGTAACCACCTTTTTAAGGGCAGAATATCCGTCTGCCTCAACAAATTCATCAATGCTTTCAGGGTTGATGATACCGCAGCGGCGAAGGGCAATACGTGTCTGCTTCTCTAAAAATTCCTTGTCCTCGTCACTGACAAGCAAATCGGCAATAACTGCTTCATCACCTGTTTTTGTATATTCGGCAATTTTTTCAGCATCCTTTTCCGTAACCCTTACAAGCCTTTTAACATCACCGTTATCATCATAAATATCAACAATCGGCTCAAGGTAGCACATACCGATACAGCCTGCAATTGTAAGCTTTGCTCCGCTTAAATCACAGCCCAGCAAAGCTTTTCTTACTTTTTCGGCACCTGCCGCAATACCGCAGGAGCCTTCACCAATCACGATTTTCATATTACTCTGCCTCCCTTAACTCTCTTAAAATTTTCTTTGTTTTATCCGGAGTCAATGAGCCGTATGTATCCTCATTTATCATCATAACAGGTGACAGCGAGCAGCAACCAAGGCAGGCAACACATTTAAGTGAAAACAGACCGTCCTCTGTTGTTTCGCCGTCATCAATGCCAAGCTCATCCTTGATTGTCTGTAAAATCAGTTCGCTTGAATTAACATGGCAGGCTGTGCCCTGACAAAGCATAATTAAATATTTGCCCACGGGTGCAAGCCTGAACTGCGTGTAAAATGTGGCAACGCCCATGATTTCACTTTCGGCAATTCCTGTTCTTTCGCTGATTAAGCAGATAGCTTCTTTCGGCAGATAGCCGTAGATATCCTGTGTCTTTTGCAGTATTGTTATTAATGAGCCTTTTTTGTCGGCAAGCTCTGCCAAAACAGGCTCAATCAAATCTAAATTAAAATTTTTCTCCAAAATTATGTTACCTCCTGCAAATTTCATAACTATATATAAGAGAGCACTCATATGATACTAAATTAGACCTGTAGTTTCAAGTGTTGATTTATGGAATTATTACTAATTTATATATTATTTATATATTTGTTGACTGCTTTGGCAAGTCCGTCCTCTGCATTTGAAAGTGCGGTGAATTTTGCGGCAGCCTTGCATTCTGCTGAGCCGTTGCCCATAGCAAATGAAAATTCTGCCCATTCAAGCATCTGGATATCATTGCCCGCATCACCAAAGCACATTACCTCATCTGCAGTTAAGTTCAGCGATTTGCTCAGATTTTCAACAGCATTTCCCTTGTTGGCGGTAGGTGATGTTCCTTCAAGACAGCCTTCAAAGCTGACAGCAGTTGTTAAATTGAATTTCTTCATTATGGATGTAAATTTATCATACTGCCAATCCTCTACGGAATAAAGGGTGATTTTTTCAATTCCTCTGTCGCCGAGATATTCAATCAGATTATCGTGTGCTTCCATGGATGCCTCCACCTGATCTATAAATTCCTGCGGCATATCGGAATTGTTTAAAAAGAATTTACTGCAATCAGCCTGATAATGGCTTTTGCCGTTAATATAAACCTCAAAAAATACATTTTGATTCAAAAAATCACGGATTATATCTATGGCAGTTTTATTTGGTATCAGATCACTGCACAGCGTTTTTGAATGAACACGGTCATAAACACCTGACCCGTTTGCATATATTACATAATCTGCAAAGGGTATCTGATTGGTTACATCATCCGTTAGTACAAGGGGTCTTCCTGTGGCAATTGCAATTTTAACACCCTTGTCATGTGCCTGCTTCAGAGCTTTTACAGTGAAATCTGTTATGGTTATATGGTCAGGCGACATTAATGTGCCGTCTAAATCAGTGGCTATTAATTTGATCGACATATTTCTACAGTCCTTTCTTTTAAAATATTCTAACATATAATTTAATATTTATCTATATAAAAAAGTTACAATATATTATGCAATTTATGATTAATTAATGTGAAAATAGGTGGCGTTATGAGAAAATTTATAAATCTTATTCTGGTATTTATAATTATAATCGGTGTTTTGAACTTGTGCGATTTGTACTCAGGTTATAAGCTGAGCTTAGGTGTTGACAAAGTATTTACAACAGAGGAAACCACTGTTGAGTCAACGCATAAGAAGGAAAGCGAAAATAAGGATACTCTTAATAATTATCTTTACCGCCAAATGGATAAGAATGAAAAACGAATCTATGATACGATTTATAATGCTGCCTTAGGTTTTAAAACGCCTGTGTTTGTGGGCTATTTCGATGATGCGGAGGATGCCTTTGATATATTCAGAATTATGCTGGCGGAGCATCCGGAACTTTTTTGGTGCTCGGGGCAGTGCTCTTTGGGAACAGGCGGATTTCTTAATATTGACTATGTTTACACAAAAAACGAAGCTTTGGAAAAAAAGAAGCTTATAGAAAAAAAGGCAGATGAGCTTATAGCAGGGCTGGATAGTGATGAATACAAAAGAGCACTTGCCTGTTATGATTATGTTATTCTGAACACCCATTATGATATGGAGAATATTGACAGGATTTTGGAAATTCCTTCCGACTCCACAATTGAGGGTGTGTTTTTGAACAATACCGCTGTCTGTGCAGGGTATGCCAAGGCATATCAATATCTGCTGCAAAGAGCCGGTCTGACGGCAATGTACGTTGTCGGCGTTGCCTCAAACAGCAGTGGTTCGGAAAATCATGCATGGATTTTGCAGCAGATTGATGATAAATATTATTACAGTGACCCGACCTGGGATGATACAAAAAATGATAACATTGTCTGTCACAGTTATTTTTGTATTACAGCAGGTGAGATTGGTGTTAACCACGATATTGATGATTTGTATCCGCTTTTGACGGCTAACTCGCTGGAGGCAAATTATTTTGTAAGAGAAGGCAGATATTTTGATAAATATTCTGTCAGTGATGTAAGACAGGTTATAGCCGAAAGTCTTGAGGAAAATCGTGATTTTGTTGAATTCAGATATAAAACACAGGATGAATATGACAAGGCTAAGGAATGTCTTTTTCAGGACGGCGAAATTTATCTGGCTTTTAAGCCCATAGATTTTTTGAAATATTCAGTCAATACCGAAAAGATGACAATGATTCAGGATGACATTCACAGGGTGATTATGCTGATTTATAATAAGGATTAATAACTGCTGCTTTTGACAACAGGCACAATATAAGTTATAATCAGAGTAACAAACTTAAGGAGCAGAAAAATGAAAAAAATATTAGCTTTTTTAACTTCTTTCATTCTTATTATGAC
>DKYL01000031.1:19970-26422 GCA_002493325.1 Ruminococcaceae bacterium UBA7101 | reverse complement strand
ATTTTTATTTTTTTATTATATTGATTATTAATCTTTATTGTGATACAATATTATGAATAATTATGGAGAGTGGTACTTTCTTATGAATAAACTTACAATAGGAATTATTTTCGGCGGTGTTTCATCTGAGCATAATATCAGCTGTATCTCAGCAAAAAGCATCATTCAGAATATTGACCTTACAAAATACAATATTGTTTTAATCGGAATTACAAAGGCAGGAAGATGGTACATTTTCAATGACAATGTTGAGCTTCTGCCTGAGGACAGATGGCTGCAGTCCAAAAGCCTTGTTCCTGCATTTATCTCACCTGATTCAACTGTGGGCGGACTTGTTACCGCAAAGGGCGATATCGTTAAGCTTGATGCCGTATTTCCCGTGCTTCACGGCAAGAATGGTGAGGACGGCACTATTCAGGGGCTTCTTCAGCTTGCACAGATTCCTTTTGTGGGCTGCGACGCAACCTCATCAGGTGTTTGTATGGACAAAACAGTTACTAATGCTGTTGCCGACGCATTCGGTATTCCACAGGCAAAATGGTTTGCCATCAGCAAATTTAATTACGGGAAAAACGGCAGTGAGCTGCTTGACAAGGCAATTGAATACCTCGGCTTCCCTATTTTTGTTAAGCCTGCAAATGCAGGTTCATCCGTAGGTATTTCAAAAGCAGGAAGCAAAGAGGAGCTTATAGCTGCAATGGAGATTGCATTCAAGGAAGACAAAAAGGCTGTTCTTGAGGAATTTATTGACGGCTATGAGGTTGAGTGTGCAGTAATGGGCAACAATGAGCCGATAACAGGCGAGGTCGGTCAGATTCTTGCTTCGGCAGAATTTTATGATTTTGATGCAAAATACAACAATCCGTCACAGACGGTTATCCCTGCTCAGCTTTCGGACGAAAAGCGTGAAGAGATTAAAAAGCAGGCAATCAAGGCATACTCTGCTATGGGCTGCGAAGGAATGAGCCGAGTTGATTTCTTCGTAACCAAGAATGATGAGCGTGTACTGCTCAACGAAATAAACACAATCCCCGGACAGACAGCAATAAGTATGTACCCCAAGCTTTTTGAGGCTGTTGGTGTTTCATACAAGGAGCTGATCGACAGACTGATTCAGCTTGCATTGGAGCGGGGCGGAAGGATATAAAAATGCTTAATGTACTACTGAAAATACTCGGTACACAGCAGGTTGATATGCAAAAAGACAGAATGGAGCTGACCACTGTTGCCTTGCTTGAGGAAAATGAAAACTGCTACATATTACATTACAAGGAAGAACAGGAGCAGCCGGCTCCCCCTGTTGAGGTATGTGTAAAAATCCAGAAGGATGAAAGTCGGGTTGAAATGACAAGAGGCGGTAAATATGCATCCTGCCTGATCATTGAAAAATCAAGACGCAATATGTGTCACTACGGCACGGAATTCGGCGACATTTTAATGGGCATATCCGGTCACGCCATTGACACGGAATTTGACGGCGAAAGCGGTGAATTCACCTTTGGATATGATATTGATATTAACGGAGCATTAGCCTCAAGAAACGAGGTTAAAATGAGCTTCAGAAAAAACCAGGAGTAACAACAATGTCAAAATTAGTTAAAGAAACAGAAAATAAGCTGAAAGCTATCATAGCCGATGCCATTACAAAAGCAATAAATGACGGTGAACTGCCTGAAGCAGAAATTCCTGATTTTATAGTGGAAATCCCTGCAAATAAAGCGAATGGTGATTATTCAAGCAATGCCGCTATGGCAGGTGCAAGAGCATTCAAAAAAGCACCGAGAATGATTGCAGAAAGCATAGTTAACCATATTGATTTAGCGGATACTGTATTTGACAGGGTAGAAATTGCAGGACCGGGCTTTCTGAACTTCTTTCTTTCACAAAAATATTACAGTGAAATTATTAAAGATGTTTTTGCCTGCGGCGAAAACTATGGCAAATCTGATTTCGGTCAGGGCAAAAAGGTGCTTGTTGAATTTGTATCTGCAAACCCTACAGGACCTATGCACATAGGCAATGCAAGAGGCGGTGCAATCGGTGACTGCCTTGCAGCCGTTCTTGACTGGGCAGGCTACGAGGTTAACAGAGAATTTTATGTTAATGACGCAGGCAATCAGATTGAAAAGTTTGCGACCTCACTGGAGGTCAGATACCTTCAGCATTTCGACAGCACTGTTGAAATGCCCGAGGATGCATATCAGGGCGCAGACATAACAGCCCACGCTGAAAGCTTTATTGAAGAATACGGTGATAAATATGTAGAATGCGACAGCCAAACAAGAAGAAATGCGCTTGTTGACTATGCTCTGCCAAAGAACATTTCAGGGCTTGAAAAGGATTTAGGCAGATACAGAATCACCTATGACAAATGGTTCAGAGAGTCAACACTCCACAACGACGGCTCTGTTGACAGGGTAATCACTGCTATGAAGGAAAAGGGTGTTACCTATGAACAGGATGGTGCTCTCTGGTTTAAAGCAAGTGAATACGGCAATGACAAGGATATTGTGCTTGTAAGAGCAAACGGTCTGCCGACTTATATTGTTCCTGACATTGCATATCATTATAACAAGCTTGTAACACGTGGTTATGACAAGGCAATTGATGTGCTTGGTGCAGACCACCACGGCTATGTTCCGAGAATGAAAGCAGCACTGACTGCACTTGGTCTTGATGCTGACAGACTTGACGCTGTTATTATGCAGATGGTAAGACTTGTCCGTGAGGGTGAAACCATCAAGCTTTCCAAGCGTTCAGGCAAGGCTATCACGCTGAACACACTTATTGACGAAGTACCGCTTGACGCCGCAAGATTTTTCTTCAATCTCCGTGAGCCTAACTCTCACTTTGATTTTGATTTGGAGCTTGCAGCCAAGGAATCAAGCGAAAATCCTGTTTACTACGTTCAGTATGCACACGCAAGAATTTGCTCAATACTGAAAAAGGCACAGGAGCAGGGTGTTGAGATAAAGGCACCCACAGATGAAGAGCTTATGCTTTTGAACAGTGACGAGGAAAAGGAGCTTATCCGCCACCTTTCTGCTCTCACCGATGAAATTATCGCTGCTGCTGAATTATATAACCCTGCAAAAATTACACACTACGTCATTGAGCTTGCAACCCTGTTCCACAAATTTTACAATGCACACAGGGTTATGATTGATGACGAAGGCTTAATGCGTGCAAGACTTTATCTTTGCACAGCAGTTAAGGATACGATTAAAAATATTTTAACAATGCTAAAAATCACAACACCCGAGGTAATGTGAAAGAGGTAACAGAATGGCTCAAACAAAAAGCAAGGTGCTTCACTTTATAGGCAACAGGATATTTAAGTATGTATATAAAAATCCTGAAAAAAACATACTTAAGCTGATAAAAATCGGCAAGGCTGCTGCGGGCAGAATGTATCCTGAAAGCACCTTTACTAAGCCGATTGAGATTTTAAAGGATAAAAACAATGTGTGGAATACCTTTCTGTTCAGAGGACTGAAAGAGGTTGACGAGGAAATGCTGAGAAAAGCAGTATTAACCTTTGGTATTGACCTTGGACTTATCGGCACCTCAACACTCAGAAAAAAGAGAGATGAGGAGCACTGCAATATTCCCTGGGTTATTTTGCTTGACCCGACATCAGCCTGCAATATGAAATGCAAGGGCTGCTGGGCTGCGGAATACGGTCATAATTCCAACCTCACCCTTGATGAAATGCGCAGAATTGTTACGGAAGCCAAGGCAATCGGCACACATTTCTTTATGTACACAGGCGGTGAGCCGTTAATCAGAAAAAAAGACATTTTAACTGTCGCAAGGGAAAACAGCGACTGTCTGTTCCTTGCCTATACAAACGGCACACTTGTTGATGATGCGTTTTGTGAAGAAATGAACAAATGCGGTAATCTGTCACTTGCACTTTCCATTGAAGGCAGTGAGGAAACAACCGACGGCAGACGCGGTGACGGAGCATATCAGAGAACACTCAAGGCAATGCAGATGCTTAAAAGACACAAATGCCTGTTCGGTACATCCATCTGTTACACAAGCCAGAACTATGAGGCTGTAACCAGTGATGAATTTTATGATTTGATGATTGAAAACGGTGCACGCTTTGCATGGTATTTTCACTATATGCCTGTGGGCAGTGATGCAGATACTGCACTGCTGCTTTCACCCGAACAGCGTGAGCACGTTTACAGAAAAATAAGAGAAAACAGAAACAGCAAAACAGGAAAACCTATTTTTACCGTAGATTTCCAGAATGATGCTGAATTTGTAGGCGGCTGTATTGCAGGCGGCAGGAACTATTTTCACATTAACAGTGAGGGCGATGTTGAGCCTTGTGTTTTTGTTCACTACAGTGATTCAAATATCAGAGAAAAAAGCATCATTGAATGTCTGAAATCCCCTCTGTTTAAAGAATATTATAAGGGTCAGCCGTTTAATGATAATATGCTAAGACCCTGCCCTATGCTTGAAAATCCGCAGGCACTCAGAAAAATGGTCAGCAAAACAGGTGCTAAATCAACAAACCTGACCTGCCCTGAAAGTGCTGAAACACTTTGCTCAAAATGCGATGAATATGCAAAGCTGTGGGCACCAAAGGCTAAAGAAATATGGGAGGAGCAGGAGCGCTTTCACCCATTCACACAGTATTATCGTGATACGCCCGAAGGCAAAGCAGAGCTTAACAGATAACAAAAAACGAGGATTAAGCTGAGGTGTCATAACAAAGTAAACCACGAACATGAGCTGAGGTGCGATAACGAAGTATTGGTTTCTCGCAGACAGATTTCTTTATGTACGAAACTGCGAAGCACTTAAAATAGTTATATTTTTAGTTAGAATAAGGCATAAAAATCACATAAGGCTGTCGCCTTATGTGATTTTTTAACACAATTATAACTGAAAAGATGACTGTTTTAAGCAATACTGCGTTATCGCACCTCAGCTTTTTGTTCGCGGTTCTTTTTATTGCTCTGTTTGGTCATCGTGTTTACTCTCTTTTTCCAACAGTCTTGTATAACAAATATAATTTCTGAAAAACAATACGCCTGCTAAGGCTAATGCACAGCCGAGTCCGGTATAGAAGAAGGCAACAAAGATATCAGGAAATATTCCGGCTGCCCTAAAACCAATTCCGCCGCCCATCATACATGCCATGATAATATATGCCTTTAAATCAAAGAAATTCCAAAACGGCTTATAATCCTCATATTTCAAAATTCTCTTTGTATGCTTTTGACTCATTTTAAAAAACATTGCTCCGAAAAGCACAAATACTACTACTGAAAACAGGTATAAATACCACTTGGATTCAATTGCTAAGTATGACAAAACTCCAAGTCTTGCTACATTAAAACCGGCTATAAGCCACACAATACCGGCAATCAATAAAAGCGTTCTCTTTTTTACCTTAAACATTTTCTCCCCCGTTATTATCCGTTATTTAAACAGCTTTTCGCATTTAGTCCATACATCCCAATTTATCTGCTGATAAAATTATGGCATAAAATAAACCAAAGAACAGTATTGTCCTTTGGTTTAAAACCTCGTTACAACGCTGATGCATCATCCTTCGTTTTTTTGTTTGGCTTGATAAAATCAGCAATAATATAATAAACGGGTATTGTTAAAAACATAATCCAGGTGGGGTGCCATATTTTCTCAAACATTCCTACTGTAAGATACACAGCCGCAACAAGAACAGGATAAGCAAAGGCAGACGGATTTTTTGTTTTAACCGCTGCTATAAAGCTTTCGGCAATGGGAATTATAAATACCAAAAGCCAGCCAAGTGCCCAGCCCTGCTCAAAGGTAAAACCGATTATGAGATATGCAATAATTACACTCAACGGCAAAAGCGCGTGGAACAGCTTATCGCCCTTCCCTCTTGAAAAAATGTATTTCTCATCAATACCTTCAACCTGAACATCACCTGACCCGATATGAACTGCCTCTCCGTTTTTTGATTCAATATGTATTCCGTTAAAGCCGATATCCACCTTATCCTTGCCGTCGTGGATATGTATACCGTTTCTGAAGCTGACATGTGCCTGTGCAGGCTCATCAGCAGTGGTTTCCTCTGTTTCACTGTTATTGGTGTTATCGTTCTGCTCCGGCTGCTGTTTTTCGGCATCAGCAGCCTTTTCTGCCTTGACAGGCTCATTTTCGGTGTTAATCATTTCGTCAATCGTAACATTATACAATCTTGAAAGTGCAATCAGATTTTCAGTATCAGGGCTGCTTTCTCCCCGTTCCCATTTGGATATTGCCTGCCTTGAAACACCGATTTTTTCAGCAAGCTCCTCCTGTGAATATCCATTTGCTTTTCTGTATTCAAAAAGCCTTTTTGCTGTTTCCTCTCTCATTATATCACCTCGTATTAAGAATAACAGATATCATATAATTATACTATACATTTTAATTTGAAATTTCGCAACTATAGGTTG
>DKYL01000031.1:0-19708 GCA_002493325.1 Ruminococcaceae bacterium UBA7101 | reverse complement strand
GAATTTCGCAACTATAGGTTGCTTTTTTATTTAAACAGTTTTTCATTTGTTTAATTTTTGTTATAATGCTAATACTAAATTTAAGCAGCAGGAGAGATTCGATATATGATTTATACAGTAACATTCAACCCGGCACTTGATTATACAATGAAAGTAAATAATCTACAGACAGGCGAAATAAACAGAGCTGACAGTGAGCAGATGAATTACGGCGGCAAGGGAATCAATGTTTCCGCCATTCTTTCAAGGCTCAAAACGGAGAACAAGGCACTTGGTTTTATTGCAGGCTTTTCAGGTGATAAGCTCGCTGAAATGCTGAATGCCGACGGAATTGACAACGATTTCGTAAAACTGAATAACGGCTTTACAAGAATAAATGTCAAAATAAAGTCGGATAATGAAACGGATATTAATGCAAACGGTCCTGACATTCACAAGGAAGACCTTGAAAAGCTTTTTGAAAAGCTTGATGCACTGAAGCAGGGTGATTACCTTGTACTTGCAGGCTCAATACCAAAATCACTGCCCGATAATATATATGAAAATATTCTTGAACGGCTGAAAAACAGAAACATAAAATTTGTAATTGATGCCACAGGGAATTTGCTTTTAAATGTACTTCATTTTAAACCATTTTTAATAAAGCCGAATCACCATGAGCTTGGTGAGCTTTTTGATGTTAAAATAAAAGAATACGACGACATTGTTAAGTACAGCAAGCTACTGCAGGAAAAGGGTGCTGAAAATGTTTTGGTTTCCTGCGGTAAAAAAGGTGCTGTCCTTCTTGACAGTCAGGGCAACACATACAAAATCGGTAATGTACCCGGCAAAATCGTAAGCTCTGTGGGCTGCGGTGATTCCATGGTTGCAGGATTTGTTGCAGGGTATATTGAAAAAGGTGATTATGCCTATGCATTAAAGCTGGGAGCAGCCTGCGGTAATGCCACTGCATTTTCACAATCATTAGCAACAAAAGAGGAAATTGACGCTATGCTTGTCAACAAGCATTTAGGAGAGGATTTTAATGAGAATTGTTGATTTGTTGAAAAGAGATGCAATCAGTCTTAACACCTCTGTATCAACAAAATCCGAGGCAATAAACAGCCTGATTGCACTTCATAAGAAGGCAGGCAATCTGGAAAACACCGGCGTTTTTAAGGATGCCATACTCGCAAGAGAAAATCAGGGCACTACCGCTATCGGTAACGGAATCGCTGTTCCCCACGCAAAAAGCGACAGTGTAAAAAATGCAGGACTTTCAGCCATAACAGCACCTAAGGGTGTTGATTATAATGCACCTGACGGCAACCCAACAGATATTATATTTATGATTGCCGCACCCCCTGACGGGGATTTGCACCTTGAAATTCTGTCAAGACTAATGGTTATGCTTATGGAGCCTGAATTCTGCAACAGGCTCAGAGAAGCAAAAACAACCGATGAATTTTTGGATATTATTGATAAAAAGGAAAAAGAAAAATATCCCGATGAGCCGAAATTTAAAGAGGTTCAGAAAAAAGGCTACCGCATTTTGGCGGTAACAGCCTGCCCCACAGGTATCGCCCACACCTATATGGCTGCCGAAGCACTTGAAAAAGCAGGCGAAAAATTAGGCTACTCCGTAAAGGCGGAAACCAATGGCTCAGGCGGAGCGAAAAATATTCTTACAAAAAAAGAGATTGAAGAATGTGACGGCATAATCATTGCCGCAGACAAAAATGTTGAAATGTCACGCTTTAACGGCAAGCCTGTAATAAAAACCACAGTTTCAAACGGTATTAATAAGCCTGAGGAGCTTATTCAAAGAATTATTGACGGCAATGCAAAAGTTTATAGTGATAACAGCAGCTCTGACACAGCTGATTATGATGAAAAAGAAGGCTTCGGTCATATGGTTTATAAGCACCTTATGAACGGTGTTTCACATATGCTGCCCTTTGTTGTAGGCGGCGGTGTGCTGATTGCACTGGGCTTTCTCATTGATACCTTTGCAGGCAACGCCAACGTGGGCGGCGACTTCGGCTCAACAAACCCTGTTGCGGCAGTTGTGTTCTGGATAGGTAAAGCAGCCTTTGCCTTTATGCTGCCTATTCTTGCAGGCTATATTGCTCAGTCCATTGCTGACCGCCCGGGACTTCTGCCCGGTATTGTGGGCGGCTATCTTGCAACAACAGGTGCAACCTTGACATCTCCCACCGGAAATGACAGTGCTGTATCAGGCTTTTTGGGTGCACTTTTTGCGGGCTTTGTAGCAGGTATCATTGTTCTTATACTGAAAAAAGCATTCGGCTGGCTGCCGAAATCAATGGACGGAATAAAGCCTGTTTTCATATTCCCGCTGCTGGGAACACTGCTTATAGGCGTTGTTATGCTTGCAATAAACCCGATTATAGGGGTACTCAACACAGGCTTATCAAACGGTCTTACAAATCTCGGCGGAACAAGCAAGCTCCTGCTTTCAATCGTCCTTGCGGCAATGATGGCGATTGATATGGGCGGTCCGTTCAATAAGGCGGCATATGTATTCGGCACAGCGGCAATCGCAGACGGCAACAGCTGGATAATGGCTGCCGTTATGATTGGAGGTATGATTCCGCCTATCGCAATTGCACTTTCAACCAGCTTCAACAAAAGAAAATGGAATAAGGAGGAGCTGAAAAACGGTCCTGTCAATTATCTTATGGGCTTATGCTTCATTACAGAAGGCGCTATCCCTTATGCAGCCGCTGACCCACTCAGAGTTATTCCCTCCTGTATGGTCGGTTCAGCAGTAGCAGGTCTTGTAACATCCCTGTTTAACTGCTCCTGCCCTGCACCGCACGGAGGTATATTTGTCTTCCCTGTAGTTGACAATCCATTGGGCTATATTGCTGCACTGGCAGCAGGCTCTGTGGCAGGTGCATTTATGCTTGCACTTCTCAAAAAAACAAAAAGAGAAACAGAATAGGGTGAACTTATGATATCCAAAACAACTAAAATAACAAATGAAATGGGCTTTCATATGCGCCCTGCAAACGTATTTGTAACAGCAATGACCAAATACGTTTCAGACATTGAGCTTATTGTGGACAACAAAAGAATTAACGGAAAAAGCATAATGAACATCATGGCAGCAGGCATTAAGTGCGGTACAGAGGTTACTGTTGAATGCAGCGGCACAGACGAGGGTGCTATGCTTAATGCTGCAGTCAGCCTGATTGAATCGGGCTTTGGAGAGTAATTACCGGGAGGAAATTATGCTTAAGGGTATTGGTGCCAGTCAGGGCTATGGTATCGGCAAAGCGATTATCATCAATGATATGAATACCGATTACAGCAGTGTTGAATACAGTGGTGAGAAAAACGAAAAAGCAAGGCTGAAAAATGCTGTTGAAAGCTTTACGGATGAAACACAAAAGCTTGCTGAAAAGCTAAAAAAATCTGCCGGAGAAAAAGAGGCAGAAATTTTAGAGGGTCATATTGTTATGCTCAGTGATCCGTTTATGATTTCACAGATGGAGGAAAATATTTCTGCAGGTGCAGCGGCAGAAAAAGCTGTTGATACGGTTTGTCAGATGTTCATTGATATGTTTTCATCAGCAGGTGACGAGCTGACAAAACAAAGAGCAAGTGATGTAAAGGATATAAAAAACAGTCTGCTGCAAAAGCTTTTGGGTATTCAAACGGTTGACATAAGCACTGTACCGCAAGGCTCGGTGCTTGTGGCAGGAGATTTGACCCCTTCAATGACAGGACAGATTAATAAAGAAAATGTTACCGCCATTATAACCGAGGTGGGCGGAATAACAAGCCACAGTGCCATACTTGCAAGAGCAATGGGCATACCTGCCGTTCTTTCCGTTATGGATGCCACACAGAATATCAGAAACGGTGAAACACTGATTTGTGACGGCTTTAAGGGCAAGGTTTTTGTTAACCCCTCTGACAGGGAAATAAAAGAATACTCACAAAAGCATCAGGAATACCTGAAACAGAAGGAAGCACTCAAGGCTTTCATAGACCGAGAAACCATAACAAAAAACGGAATAAAAAAAGCCGTTTACGGCAACATCGGCAAGCCTGAGGATGTGCAGAATGTTGTGCAGAACAGTGGTGAGGGCATCGGTCTTTTCCGCACTGAATTTTTGTTTATGGACCGTGAAAATGAGCCTGATGAAGAGGAGCAGTTTGAAGCATACTCGACAGTTGCACGTGCAATGAACGGACGTGAGGTTATTATCCGAACCCTTGACATCGGCGGTGATAAGGATATACCTTACCTTCATATCGGCAAAGAAGATAATCCCTTTCTCGGGCACCGTGGAATACGCTATTGTCTTGATAACAAAGAGCTCTTCAAAAAGCAGATAAAAGCGATACTGCGTGCAGCAGTGTACGGCTCAATTAAACTGATGCTGCCCCTTGTCACCTGTATTGATGAGGTGACAAAAGCAAAAAAAGTAATTTTTGAATGTGAAACCGAATTAACAGAAATGGGCACACCCTACCGCCCTATATCACTTGGTATTATGATTGAAACACCTTCGGCAGTGCTGATTTCGGATTTGCTGGCAAAAGAGGTTGATTTCTTTTCCATCGGCACAAACGACCTGACAGGCTACACAATGGCAGTGGACAGAGGCAATTCAAAGGTCAGCAGTCTTTATGACACATTTCAGCCGTCAGTTCTCAGGGCAATTGAAATGACAATAAAAAATGCTAAAAAAGAAGGCATACAGGTTGGTATGTGCGGCGAGGCTGCGGCAGATAACCGCCTTATACCATTGCTGCTTGAATGGGGGCTTGACGAATTTTCCGTAACACCAAGCAGTATATTGCAGACACGCAAAGCGATATGTGAAAACAATGCATAAAAAATAAGCAGTACGGCATTAGCTGTGGTGCCGTTAACGAAGGTTTTTAAATTAAATTAGTTATTATAAAAGTGTATAACCCACTATGACACTTTCAATTGTTTGAAAGTTGCCAAGTGGGTTATTTTTATGTTGAAAAAAATCATTCTTTATGATAGAATGTAAATGCCAAATATCCAACTGAATAATTAAGTCAAAAATAGGTGTGCTGTTTTTATCTTTTGATAAAAATGCATGCTCTAAAAGCATACCGTTTTTTGACGAATATGTTGGATGTTTGGCGACAGTTGAGCTATGCGTTTTTTGGCGTACGGCTTTGCTGTACGCATTTTTTATTATAAGGAGAAAAAAGATGGAAAAGAAAAAAGGTACAATAATTGCAATAGTAATAATGGGTTTATTCTTAATCAGTACAATTATTTATGCATTTGTAGATATTCAAAATAATTCTGATAACAATGAAAACACTGTTGACCCAAATAAAATAGAATATTTGGAACCCCAATCGGATGTTACAATCGTTGAAACAACAAGTGAAGCAATCAAACTAAGTGAAGGTTGTGATAAAATATTAGCAACAGGTTCCAATAAAAATGGTGACTTTTACGAACTTGTTGCCAATCAGGAAGAAACATATGATGATGTTAAAATCGAAATAGGTGTTATTAAAAATAACGAATGGTTGTTAGAGCCAACTTCCGATATGCCGTTTATAGATAAAGAAACAGGTTTGATAAAAATAAGTCTTCCTGGAATTTCAACAATTGGAATAGATGATGTGGAAGTTAATGAGTATGAAAGTGATAATATTTACGGTACTTTTAAATATGTTGCTGATGGCTGTTTTTGTATTTATACTGATATCACAAAAGATGTTAGTTGGAACGGTAATAACAACTGTTCAATAATATATAATGCAGAAAATAAAAAAGCTTATTACAATGACGAATCATATTTTATTTTTACTTCTTTAAGAAAAGAAACTAAATACGGAAACCACTTATTAATTCAGGATAGATATTCTATCGGTGGTATTCCTTTTGAAGAATTCAGAAGTGATTTTTATATTCTTGATACTAATACAATGGAAACTAAGATGATTGTTGAAGGTACGGAATATAATATTGTGGGTCCGATAGGTGATGGATTATTTGCAGTTAGTGATTCATTTTACAGCAGTAAAGTTGCTGATGAGATTTCATATTTTTATGATTTAGAAGGCAATCAAGTTATTGATTTAACATCATACAATGACGGAGAAGTATACGCAGTTGATAAAATATACTTTGCGGATGGGAAATTTACTTTTTATGTTGATAACAGTGCAGGAACAAAGTTTCAAGTTACCATTGATACAAAAGGAAATGTTATTAGCAGTATTGAAAATACTAAAGAAGAGTAAAAAATATATTTATTAACTATATGGTAAAGATTTATGATAGCATAAATCTTTTATATTGAAAATATGTAACCCACTATGACACTTTTAAGTGAAAGATGTCATGGTGGGTCTTGTTGCATTATATTTAGTTTTTCATATTTATTTAGAACATCTTTTATGCTACTTTAAACACAATTATAGTAGAAACAATAATTTTAAACAAAACTTCGTTACGGCACTTCCGCTTTATACGTACTGCTTTTATGTTTATCTTATTTTTCCTCACTGTGTTTTTTTGCAGCGGTAACAAAGCCACGGAAAAGCGGATGCGGCTTATTGGGTCTTGACTTGAATTCAGGGTGAAACTGCCCTGCCACAAACCACGGATGCTCAGGAATCTCAACCATTTCAACAATATGATTATCAGGTGATGTACCTGCAAAAATCATACCGTGCTTCAGAAGCTCTGCCCTGTAATCATTATTAACCTCATATCTGTGACGGTGACGCTCATAAATCATAGATGCACCGTAAAGCTCATATGCCTTTGACTCGGGATTAAGTGTGCAGGGATATTGACCAAGGCGCATTGTGCCGCCCATATCGGTAACATCCTTCTGCTCGGGCAGAATATCAATAACAGGATATTTTGTCTGCGGATTAATCTCAGCAGAATTTGCACCCTCAAGACCAAGAACGTGACGTGCATATTCAATAATGGCGATCTGCATACCAAGACAAATACCGAGATACGGAACACCGTTTGTTCTTGCATACTCACAGGCTCTTATTTTGCCCTCAATACCACGTGAGCCAAAGCCGCCCGGCACAAGAATACCGTCCATATCACCAAGGATTTCAGTAACATCAGCATCACCCTCAAGGCTCTCACTGTCAATCCAGTGTATGTCAACAGCGCTGCCTGTGGCAATTCCGCCGTGCTTTAATGCCTCATTAACGGAAATATAGGAATCGTGCAGCTCTACATATTTGCCGACCATAGCAATTTTAACCGTCTGCTTCGGATTTCTTAATACATTGAGCATTTCTGTCCAGTCGGTCAGGTCTGCTTCACCGCATTCAAGACCAAGCTTTTTAATAACAACCTCGTCCATTTTCTGCTCGTGTAGCATCATCGGCACGGCATAGAGAATATCACAGTTATTATTTTCAATAACACATTCCTTGTCCACATTACAGAAAAGTGCAATTTTATTTTTGATATCATCTGTCAGCGGATGCTCTGTACGGCAGACAATAATATCAGGGTGAATACCCAGTGAAAGCATTTCCTTAACAGAATGCTGTGTAGGCTTTGATTTCAGCTCATCAGATGCTGCAAGATAAGGCACAAGCGTAACGTGAATAAACAGGCAGTTCTCCCTGCCCACATCAACAGCAAACTGACGTATTGCCTCAATAAAAGGCTGTGACTCAATATCACCGATTGTGCCGCCGATTTCAACAAAGCATACATCTGCTCCGCTTTCGGCATTTTTTGAAATATAGTGTTTGATTTCGTTTGTAACATGGGGAATAATCTGTATCGTCTGACCGCCGTAAACACCCTTGCGCTCATCGCTGATAACCTTCCAGAACACTCTGCCGCTTGTGAGATTTGAGTTCTGGGAAAGGCTTTCATCAATAAATCTTTCATAGTGACCCAAATCCAAATCAGTTTCAGCTCCGTCGTCAGTAACAAACACCTCGCCGTGCTGAACGGGGTTCATAGTACCGGGGTCAACATTTAAGTAAGGATCCAATTTCTGTGCAGTGACCTTTAAGCCCCTTGCCTTGAGCAGACGCCCAAGGGATGCGGCTGTAATACCCTTTCCAAGTCCCGAAACTACACCGCCTGTTATAAATATGTATTTTGTGTTCAATCCGACCACTCCCTTATTAGAATATATCAAGGGGATTTTCATCCTCTTTATCAGCTATCAGTCCTTGACTGCTGTGCAGGTTACTCGAACACCAAGCTTTTTCAGCAGACTTTCATCCACCTGCGACAGCATAACAGAGGAATGCATTTCACAGTTTTTCAGCTTTTTAAGCTGTTCTAATGCAAGCTTTGCATTGCTGTCACTTACTGCCGAAACAGAAAGTGCAATCAGCACCTCATCTGTATGAAGCCTTGGGTTTTTATTGCGAAGATGATTTATCTTAAGCTCCTGTATAGGCTTGATAACCTCAGGCAGCAAGAGCAGGACCTCATTGTCAATACCTGCAGTATACTTGAGTGCATTAATCAGCATAGCTGATGCACAGCCAAGCAAATCAGAGGTTTTGCCCTTAATGATTGTGCCGTCATTCAGCTCAATGGCTGCTGCGGGTGCACCTGTTTCCTCTGCCAGCTCCTCAGCCGCCTTGGCACAGAGCCTGTCCTCAACGGTTAAGCCTGCGTTGTTCATAAGCAGCTCAAGCTTATAAATCTCATCCTTTTTTGTTCCGCCCTTCAGGGTATTGCAGCAGGCATGATAATAGCGTCTGATAATCTCCTGCCTTGAAGCCTCACTTACAGCCTCATCGTCAAAAATACAGTTGCCTGCCATATTAACACCCATATCAGTAGGTGACTTATAAGGACACTTTGAATAAATCTTTTCAAAGGTTGCCTTGAGAACAGGGAAAATTTCAACATCCCTGTTATAATTAACCGTGGTTTTACCATAGGCTTCAAGGTGCCACGGGTCTATCATATTAACATCATTAAGGTCGGCTGTTGCTGCCTCATATGCAATATTAACAGGGTGATTAAGCGGAATATTCCATATCGGGAAGGTTTCAAACTTAGCGTAGCCTGCCTTAATCCCCCTTTTATTCTCGTGATAAAGCTGTGAAAGACAGGTAGCCATTTTTCCGCTGCCCGGTCCCGGTGCAGTGATAACAACAAGCTCTCTTGTGGTTTCAATATAATCGTTTTTGCCGTAGCCCTCATCACTGACAATTTTGCTGATATTTGCAGGATAGCCCTCAATAAGATAATGATGATAAAATGGAATACCCTCCTGCTCGAGCTTTCTTTCAAATGCCTGAACCTTGGCAGTAGATACATATTTTGTAAGCACAACACTGCCAACCATAAGTCCCCTGCTTCTGAAGGCGTCAATCAGTCTGAACAAATCAACATCATATGTAATTCCAAGGTCACCGCGAACCTTGTTCTTCTCAATATCCTCAGCACTGATTACAACTACAATCTCAGCCTGATCCTTGAGCTGCAGCAGCATCTGCAGCTTGCTGTCGGGCTGGAAACCGGGCAGAACTCTTGATGCGTGGTAATCGTCAAAAAGCTTACCGCCGAACTCAAGATAAAGCTTGCCGCCGAATTCGCTTATTCTCTCCTTAATTCTTTCGGACTGCATTTGTAAATACTTGTCATTGTCAAAGCCTGTCTTAAACATAATTCCCTCTCATAGCACAAAAAATATATAAAGGCGACTATATAGAGGCAGTTTACCCCTGCATAGTCCCCTTTGACTAATAAATACAAAAAACGGCTGCACTGCTGTACAACCGTCTGTACTTACACATTATACAGTAAAATATTGCCGAAATCAATAGCTATGAAAAAATTTGTCAAAATAATTATAAGTATTTTTAACGAAACAAAAATACTTCATCGGGCGGATACTATCCGCCCCTACGATTATGTTCAGCTATATTTTCTAAGCATTTCTCTGTATTCAAGGCAATACTTATATAAGTCATCAACAGTTAGTCTTATATTATTTAATACATCCTCAAAATCATATATATCTGAATCAGTTGAATTAACAAATATAAGCAGCCGCAAAGTAAGCAGATTAATATATTCAAAATTATCTGTTGCTTCAAGTCTTAGCTTTTTCAGCCTGCAGTATTCCTCTGTACTTTTTAATTCATCCGATTTCATACTGTTTCCTCATTATCCTTTAAATTTTCAAGTGAAAATCTTACTGAAGCTATCACAAAAGCTGTAAATGTACAGTTTTTGCAAACGATAGCTTTTTCTATTTCATCAACCACATCAATCGGAAATCTTATTGTTTTATTTATTGACGGCTGATAAACCATAGGTATTTTAAATTTTTTCATATCTTTGCTCCTTAATGTTCTTTCAATGATTATAGCATTCATTTGAATGCATTGTCAAGCATTTATTTAAATGCGTGGTATAATTCTTTTGAGGTGAAAACAATGCATTACACAAAAAGAATGAAAGATTTAAGAGAAGATTCTGATTTAAAACAAGAAAATGTTGCAAAAGTTTTAAACATAACCCGACAACAATATCAACTATATGAAAGCGGAAAAAGAAAATTACCTATTGATAAACTAATGGACATCTGCAAATTTTATAATGTTTCAGCAGACTATTTATTAGGATTCACTGACACATATAAAGAATTACCTAACAAACAACACCCAAAGGATTAACCTTTGGGTGTTGTTTGTTTACATATTTTTCTTTTTCCTGTTTCTGAGCACAATCATAAACACCATACCGATTAAGCCGCCGACAGCATTCATCATCATATCCGTCATTGTGTCAACAAGACCGAGATAGCCGTACTCATTATTATACTTTGAAAGATCAAACATAGCGGTTTCGGGTCCTGCCTTTGAAAGCTGAAGGTTTGTCCCGTGCAAATAGTCCATCAAAAATTCATAGAACTCCCAGCCAACGGCAATGGAAAGTGCAAACATAATTGCAAAAATTGCGGCAAGGGTTGCTGCGCACTGCCCTTTTTTCCTCTGAATAATCACTGCAAAATCATAGCCGAACACGGCACATACAAAGCCTGACAATATATGCATCATATTGTCAAACCACGAAATACTGTCAAACAGTCCGAAATAGGAGCCGATAACAATACCTACAAAAATAATGACATTAAGCATTGTCTGGCTGAGGGGCGGAACCTCCTCAATAAAGCTGCCGTTGCCGAACACCTGAAACATATCCCACAAATGTGTAAAAATGAAACAAAATACACTCTCAAATCCCATAACCACATCACCGTGGATGAAGGAATATGCAGCACAAATCAGCATGGACACCCTGACAATCAGCCAGAAAACAAGCTGTGCTTTAGGTATTTTTTTTATAGGGTCTTTTTTTATTTTATAAGCCACAAGCGCACCTCAAATACAAAATATATCTCATTTTAACACATATAAACAAAATGTCAAATATAATGTTGGCAAACAGCTTGTCAAATATTAAACAAATATAAACTATTGGTAAAAATAGTAGACAAATGTATTTTAGATTGCTATAATCGACAGCAGAAAATGAACATAACTGCATAATGTGTTCAAGATAATCGGAGGCAGATATATGGCAGAATTTAGCAGCAAATATGACGTAAAAAAGACTATGTATGAAAAATTCATGGATTCTGTTGCCGCAAGAGGTGACAAACCGTGTTTTTATTATTACAATAATACGATAAGCTGGAATGAGGCAGATGAAATGGTGAACTGCTGTGCAGCAGCACTTCTTGCCAACGGAGTAAGAAAGGGTGACAGAGTAATTGTCTGTGCGCCGAATATGCCGCAATGTATTGCAGCAATTTATGCTATCAACAAAATCGGTGCAATTGCATCCATGCTTCATCCGCTTTCAGTAGCAAGCGAGGCACAGTATGCCAAAGAGCTTGTCGGTGCAAAATTTGCTTTTTGCTTTGATGTAAGTGAAAAGGCATTTGCAGGTATGAACGATTTAACACTCGTTAAATGCAGAACTGCACAGTACTTCCCTAAAACACCCTACGGCTTTATTGCAAATATGCTTTACAAGAAAAAAATCAAGGGTAAAACCGCTAAGGCAACAGGCGTAAGAAAGCTCATTGATTGGACAGATTTTCTTGCCGAGGGTAAGGAATATTTAAAAAATAATGAGGTTGAAATTGAAACGGATTACGATGCAACCGCTGTAACAATGATGACAGGCGGAACAACAGGCAACCCCAAGGCAGTTATGCTTTCAAACTACAATATCAACAACCTTTCCTACGAGGTATGGGATGTTGTTGACACCGTTATTGAAAAGAAGATTGACCCTGACAACGATGTTATGCTTACAGCACTTCCTGTTTTCCACGGATTCGGCTTCGGTATGTGTATGCACTATTCCATCATTGTAGGTCAGGCTCAGGCACTGTTCCCGCAGTTTGATGCTAAAATGTGCAGTGACGCAATCAAAAAATATCATATCAACTATGTATTCGGTGTACCGGATTTCTTTGAAAAGGTTTACAAGGCAGGCTATCTCAAGGGCATTGATATGAGCACAATGAAGCTTATTGGCTCAGGCGGTGACGTTGTACCTTATTCACTGACTGAAAAAATGGACAGAATGCTTAAAGAAAACGGTTCGGAATTCCATTTTGTAACAGGCTATGGCTTAACCGAGTGTGTAACTGTATGCTCATTTACTGATATGAGAAGAGAAGCGCCGCAGGGCTGTATCGGTCATCCTACATACAACATTGAGGTTATGACTGTTAAACCGGGAACTACCGAAGAGGTCAAAGGTGAGGACGGAGAGCTTTGTGTTTACGGTCCTACACTTATGCAGGGCTATTGGAACGACCCTGCTGAAACTGCAAAAATGCTTGTTAAGCACGATGACGGCAGAGTATGGCTTCACACAGGTGATATGTGCTTTATTGAAGAAGGCACAAAGGATATTTATTACCGTCAGAGATTAAAGAGAGTTTACAAAATCAGCGGCTACCTTGTTTATCCATCCTTCATTGAAGAATCATACCGTGCAATGGCAGAAATCTATGACTGCTGTGCAATCGGAACAGGTGAAGAAGGCAACACAAAATTAAAGCTGTTTGTTGTTAAAAACAAGAAATATGCATCTGACGATGAGGAAGCACTTAAAAAGAAGATTATTGATTTCGGTATGCAGAATCTGTCAAAATGGTCTGTACCAAAACAAATTGAATTTATTGACGAGCTGCCGAGAACAAAAATCGGCAAGGTTGATTTCAAGGTGCTTAAATAATATCAAAATCCATAAGGGGAAACCCCTTATGGATTTTTTATTGTCTGAAATTGTTTATTAAATAATTAAAAAAACATTAATCTTTTCAGCATTTACAAACAATTTGTGCCGTGATAAAATAAATAAAAACACGATGAGGAAGTTAGCAATGTACCGTATTTTTATAGTTGAGGATGACAGAGGGATTGCACAGGCAATTAAAGAGCAGGCAGAGCTGTGGAATATGGAAGCAAGGTGTGCCCAAAGCTTCAGCAACATTATGGCAGAGTTTGCCGAATATAAGCCGCATCTGGTGCTGATGGATATATCACTTCCCTTTTTTAACGGCTACCACTGGTGCAGTGAAATCAGGAAGGTGTCAAAGGTACCCGTTATTTTTATATCCTCGGCATCTGACAATATGAACATTATTATGGCAATGAATATGGGCGGTGATGATTTCATTGCAAAGCCCTTTGAGCAGAGTGTGCTTATTGCAAAAATACAGGCAATGCTCAGGCGGACATATGATTTTGCGGAATCTGTAACCATCATAGAGCACCGCGGCGCTCTGCTCAACACAGGTGACAGCACCCTTACCTATTGCGGTGAAAGCATTCCCCTTACCAAAAACGAATATATCATTCTATTAACACTTATGAAAAACAAGGGCAAAATCATCAGCCGTGAAATTCTTATGGAAAAGTTATGGAAAACGGACAGTTTTGTTGACGAAAACACATTAACCGTTAATGTGAGCAGACTGAGAAAAAAGCTTGAGGAAGCAGGGCTTAACGACTTTATAAAAACGAAATTCAAAATGGGCTACATTGTGGAATAAGGAAAGCAATATGAAATTCTTATTATCATATATCAATCAGAAAAAATCAGGAATAATCATTTTTGTATTAACTGCATTAATATTTGCAGTGAGCTATTTTCTTTATCATCTGCCGCTTGGTGCAGTGCTGTACCCTGTGGCTGTCAGTGCCTTTTTGGGTGCTGTTATTTTAATAGCTGATTATAAAAAGGAACGAAAAAAACACCTTGAGCTTTTAAAAATACAGCAGCTCAGCACAGAGCTTATGGACTATTTTCCCAAGGCATCAACCATTGAGGACAGGGACTATCAGGAAATCATCAGACTTATCAAAGAAGAGCAGGCAATGAAAGCCACCCAAATGAATGTACGCCTTGCAAATATGACAGATTACTACACTGCCTGGGTGCATCAGATTAAAACGCCCATTGCGTCAATGAGTCTTAGACTTCAGAATGATGACTCTGCTTTCTCAAGTGATTTGGCAGAGGATTTGATGAAAATTGAACAGTATGTTGAAATGGTGCTTATGTTCCTCAGATTGGAGTCGGATTATACGGACTATGTTTTCAGAGAATATAATCTTGATAAAATCGTTAAGGATTGCGTAAAAAAGTTTTCAAAGCAATTTATAAGGCGAAAAATCAGGCTTGACTATCGCCTTGAGGAGAAAACGGTTCTGACTGATGAAAAATGGCTGTCTTTTGTAATAGAGCAGGTGCTTTCAAATGCACTTAAATATACAGACAGCGGCACAATTTCAATATATATGAAAGAGCCTAAAACACTTTGTATTGAGGATACAGGCATCGGGATTGCACCTGAGGACCTGCCAAGGATATTTGACAGGGGCTTTACAGGCTACAACGGACGAACTGATAAAAAGGCAAGCGGTATCGGACTGCATCTGTGCAAAATGATATGCAAAAATCTGAATCATACAATCACCGCAAGCTCCGTGCAAGGCAAGGGCACAATCATTGAAATCGGTCTTGACAGCAGTGACCTTGAAATTGAATAAAATATTGCTGTTCTTACAATAATGTAAGAAGTTCAGGGGGAAATGTAAGCAAAAGCTATGGAGCTGCATTTCCCCTTTCTGATACAATAGAGTTATCAGATAAGGAGGATTTGCTATGACAATACTTGAAGTAAATTCATTGAAAAAAATATACACCACCCGATTCGGAAACAACACAGTTGAAGCACTGAAAAATGTAAATTTCAGCGTTGATGAGGGTGAATATGTTGCCATTATGGGTGAATCGGGCAGCGGTAAAACAACACTGCTTAACATTCTGGCTGCGCTTGACAAGGCAACCGCAGGCAGTGTACGGCTTACAGGGCAGGAGCTTTCACAAGTTAAGGAAAAGGACATTGCATCTTTCCGACGTGATAATCTCGGCTTTGTTTTCCAGGATTTCAATTTGCTTGACACCTTTTCCATTGAGGACAATATTTACCTTCCCCTTGTACTTGCAGGCAAAAAGCACGCTGAAATGAAGCAAAGGCTTGAGCCGATTGCAAGGGTGCTGGGAATTGAGGAAATACTGAAAAAATTCCCTTATGAGGTATCAGGCGGGCAAAAACAGCGTGCCGCCGTTGCAAGAGCACTGATTACCAACCCTAAGCTGATTTTAGCAGACGAACCGACAGGTGCACTCGACTCAAAAGCCACAGATGAGCTGCTGCGTCTGTTCGGTAATATTAACGATGCAGGGCAGACACTGCTTATGGTTACACATTCCGTTAAAGCGGCAAGCCACGCCAAGCGGGTATTATTTATAAAAGACGGTGAGGTTTACCACCAGATTTACAGGGGTGACAATACAAAGGAGCAATTTTATCAGAAGATTTCCGACACCCTTACATTACTTGCAACAGGCGGTGAAAGAATATGAAGCTCGGTATTTATCCTCGTCTTGCACTTAACTCAATAAATAAAAACAGAAAGCTTTACACACCCTACATTCTGACCTGTATCGGTATGATTATGATGTTTTACATCGTTTGCTTTCTTGCCAATACCGACATGACAAGCACAATCATAGGTGCTACTGCCATTACGCTCATAATGAGGCTTGGCAGTATGGTAATGGCTGTCTTTTCACTGGTATTTCTTTTTTACACAAATTCTTTTTTAATTAAACGAAGGAAAAAGGAATTCGGACTCTATAATATTTTGGGAATGGGTAAAGCAAATCTTTCAAAGGTTCTGATTTGCGAAAGCCTTATAGTAGGGTTCATTTCCATTTTATGCGGACTGTTTTTAGGCATATTGTTTTCAAAGCTGTCAGAGCTGCTTTTTGTAAACATCCTTGGCGGTGAAATTGACTTTGGCTTTAAAATTGATTTCACTGTAATAAAATACACTTTAATTCTGTTCGCTGTTATATTCCTTCTTCTGCTGCTCAATACATTAAAACAGATAAAAAGTGCACAGCCCATTGAGCTTTTGAGAAGTGAAAACACAGGCGAAAAACCGCCAAAGGCGAATCATCTTTTTGCAATAGCAGGCATCGTTTTGCTTGTAATTGCATATTTTATTGCCGTATCCGTTCAGACCTCGGTTGAAGCAATGCTTTGGTTTTTTGTTGCAGTTGTTATGGTTATCATTGCAACATACCTTTTGTTCATTGCAGGCTCTGTTTCATTCTGTAAAATTCTGCAGAAGAATAAAAATTATTATTACCGAACTAACCATTTTGTATCTGTGTCATCCATGATTTACAGAATGAAGAGAAATGGTGCAGGACTTGCATCAATCTGTATCATATGCACTATGGTGCTTGTTATGATTTCCACAACCGTCTGTTTATATTCCGGCGGCGAGGATTCACTGCAAAAACGCTATCCGCGTAATTATATTATAACAGCAAGCTCCGTTCAGTTAGACAATCTCTATTCCGCTGATGCAGAATTGCTTAAGGAAACCGCATATAACACTGCGGTGGATCATAACTATACACCTGAAAACATTCTGGATTACAGCTATGCCTGCTTTGACGCATCCGTAGAAGATAATAAAATAATGCCTCTCGTTACACACCCGACAAATACGCAGAACATCACAAGAGTATATCTCATATCTATTGATGAATACAACAAAATCACAGGTGAAAACGAAGCCCTGACAGAAAATCAGGCAATGATTTGCGCACTGCGTTTCAGATTCAAAGGCGCTTCCCTGCAGCTTGGTGATAATACTGAATACACCGTAACGAAAAAGCTGAAGGAATTTGTTAATAATGGTGATGCCTTTCAACAAATCAGCCCTGTGCTGTATGTTGTTGTGCCTGATATCGAAAAAGCGGCGGCATCATATTACGGGCTTGCCGATTTTCAGGGTGACAAGCTTGTTACCTTCAGCAGGGTATATGGCTATGACCTTGCCTGCGATGATGAACAGCAGATAGAAATAGCCGAAATATATAAGGACAATTTATCGAATATTCAATATAATAAGGAAAATCTTAATTGCGCCTGGGATTGCTCCTCACTTGAACGCACTGAATTTATGGGCATTTACGGCGGATTGTTTTTCCTCGGAATACTGCTCGGTATCGTATTTATATTTGCAGCCGTTCTGATTATCTATTACAAACAGGTTTCTGAGGGCTATGAAGACCAATCAAGATTTGAAATTATGCAGAAGGTCGGTATGAACAAATCAGAAATTAAAAAAAGCATTAATTCCCAGGTACTTACCGTGTTCTTTATTCCCCTTGCAATGTCCGCAATACACCTGGTATTCGCAATGCCGCTTTTATATAAAATACTGATACTGCTTTCAGGCACTACAACACTGACGCTCATTTTAACAACGCTCGCCTGCTTTGCCGTGTTTGCACTGTTTTATATAATAGTTTATATAATTACATCAAAAGCATATTATCAGATCGTAAGCTCAAAATAAATAACACTTAATCAAAAACAGAAAGTCCGAAAGCACTGCCTTCGGACTTTCTGTTTAAGTTTATATTTCCTCAGATATAGCAAACTCAACAGCTATATATTGACGATTTACTTCCTTTAAAATTCTGTAATTTCCCTGCGTCAATTCACCATACAGCCACTCCCAGTTTATCTCAAACTTCACTTCATTATTTTCGTTCACTAAATAACCAATTTCATTGAAACCATATTCCTCAATAACAGTTTCAACATCATACCATTTTCCGTTTTCTTCCTTTTCAATTTTATACCATTCCCCGTAAACATAGGGATTCTCGTTGGTATCTTTAATGATAACAGTAGCACCAACAGGGGAAACATCATAAATATCAGCATCAACATTTTCAACATCCGTTACAGTATATGACGATACAGCTTTATTTAACGGCTCATATTTATTACAGCCAATCAATCCTGAAAAAATAAATCCACATAATAAAATCATTAATACTGCTTTTTTCATAAGTACCTCCTGAAAAATCTATACTATATATTTATATTATCAATCTCTTACAAATTAAGAACAACTATCTATCTGCAAATGATATATTGAATTGATGATAAAAATACCTGGATTATTGAAAATCTAACCACAACCTGTGTATCAGACCAACCATGATTCTTTCTCATTTCATCGTGAATGGGAGTACGAATATTTTTTAACACTTCTATTTTCAAAAATCTTTTCAAAAAGATTTTAATTAATCCGGCTATACCATCCACAAGCAATACAGCTGATAACAATAAATAGCTCAAAGGGTGTGATGATTTTAAAATCATTAACACAATAAGTATGCCAATAGGTCTTGAACCTGCATCACCCATAAGCTGTGAGCTGGGGCTGGTATTAAAGCACAGATATGCAATTAAAATTCCAACCATAATAAAGCTGTAAACAGCATATTGCTCCCCGATTTGATTATAGAATATCAAAGAAATACTCAATAAAGATATTGTGCTTAATGTTGCGCACAAGCCATCAACACCATCAGAGCAATTCGTAACATTAATACCAATCCAAAGCAGAATGGTTGAAAGTATCACAAATATAACAGGATGCACATAAATTTCATAATCAAAAATCATAACAGTAGTTGAATTGTTATAAACAAATACTACAGAGATGATAATGCAGATTATTAAGTCAATAAACCCTTTCTTATAATCTGACCAGGGATTATCCGATGCATCATCAAGATATCCACTCAGCATTTCAAGAAAAATCAATACATTATAGCATAAAAATTCCTTGGTAACAGGTAATAAAAAAGCGGAGCAAAGCATAAAAGCACATATCATTATTATGCCTACCCCTCGTATTTTACCTTTAGAGGCTTCTCCGTTTACTGCAAAAGCTCTGCCTTTGTCTTTTGGCAAAAATGGTAATTTTAATTTTAATAATAAAAAACAAACCGCAAAGGCTAATATGGATGCAATTGCAATATATTGCGATATAGTAGTAAAACTATCAAAAATATAAAACAACATATTTTTACTTCCTAATAATATTTATATAAATTCCTACTTATATACGAGGATATTATATTACAGTTTTCTACCACAGTCAACAAAATAATACATTCAAAACCTCTCAAGAGATTTGACAAAACGGATAAAATGCTGAATTGTAGTATCACACAAGTATCACAAAACAAAAATAACCCCGGAATATCGCCTGTTTAAGCGGTATTCAGGGGTTTTATTCATTATTCCCACTC
>DKYL01000079.1 GCA_002493325.1 Ruminococcaceae bacterium UBA7101 | reverse complement strand
GATTTTATGAATTTTTTTACTATTTTGTTAATTCTTGTTTTTCTCCTGCTTCTCATCTCAATATTTGTCTTCTTTTGTTATTATCAGAACAACAAGCTTGACATTACCGCACACACGGTCATTAATGAATCGTGCAAAAAGAATTTCAGAATCATTCATCTGAGCGACTTTCACTCAAAGCCTTTTAAAGCAGTTCTGAAAAAAGTCAAAGAGCTTAAGCCTAATATTATCTGCATCACAGGCGATTATATTAACGATCACGGCAAAAATAAAGACAAAATGCTCGAATATGGTAAGGAACTGTTAAAGCTTGCCCCTGTTTATTATATAACAGGAAATCATGAAAGACGGCTTGATAATTTTGATGAGCTGATGAATGAGCTTTCAGACATAGGCTTTAATGTACTTCTTAATAATACGGCAGATTGCAAATACTGCAGAATATTGGGGCTTGATGAAAATCAGGCAGATTTCAAGGATTACAAAGCACGAAAAAACGGAACCTTTGTTTACAAAGATATGAGCAGTTATTTTGAAAAGCTTAAAAATTACGATGGTTTCAAGTTAGTGCTCAGTCATTTCCCTGAGAATTTTGAGGGTATACCTGAGCTGAATTATAAACAATATGACTTTGACTTACAGCTGTCAGGTCACGCACACGGCGGTCAATGGATTATATTCAAACCGCTATTTTCACCCGGTCAGGGTATTCTGCCCAAATATGCAAGAGGAACATTTGGTGATAAGCCCAAGCTGATTGTCAGCAGAGGTCTTGGCAACAGCGAGTTCCCTCTGAGATTATTCAATCATCCCGAAATAATAGTTGTTGACGTTAAAAAAGCTTAGGATAATCCTAAGCTTTTAGTTGTTTTATGCGTTCTTTGTAGTCAGGCAGATACTGCTCAATTAAATTATAAAATGCCTTGCTGTGATTATGATGCTTTATGTGTGCAAGCTCGTGAACAACCACACAGTCAATTGCTGATTTCGGATAAAGCATTAAATAGCAGGAAAAGCAAAGGCTGTTTCTGCCGCTGCAGGAGCCGAAGCGTTTTTTCGCTTTGGTAATTTTAATGCCTGTCGGCTCCAACTGCATAAGCTCTGAAAAATAATCAACACGGCTTGGAATATATGCTTTAGCCTGTTCAATTAAATGACACAGCTCTTCATCCGATAAATGATATCTGTCAAGCTCATTTCTTTTTCTTTGAACAGCATTTTCAATCCAGTTGGAATTGCTGTTTATAAAAGCATCAATCTGCTTTTTGGATACAAAATAAGGAGCACGAACAACGGGAATTAAATCATCATTAACCGAAAGCGACATTGTTTTCCGATTTGACTTGATTACTCTATATTCCATATCAATCCTTCGGCTTTTTCATAGTCAAGCCAATGCGCTTTTTTGCAACATCAACAGAGATTACCCAAACTGTTACAATATCACCAACCTTAAGAACATCACCGGGATGCTTGATGAATTTATTTGTAATTTGTGATATGTGAACAAGACCGTCCTGATGAACTCCGATATCTACAAAAGCACCAAAATCAATCACATTTCTTACTGTACCCTTAAGCTCCATACCGACAGTTAAATCCTCCATACCCATAACATCTGTTCTGAGCATAGGAGCAGGCAGTTCGTCACGAGGGTCACGACCCGGCTTTGCAATTTCCTTTGAAATGTCGATAAGTGTTGGCTCACCGATACCAAGCTCGGCAGCAAGAGCAGATGTGCCGACTGATTCAACATAAGTTTTAATGTTATCCACTCTGCCTGCCCTTATATCCTCATCCGTCACACCGCAAAGCTTCAACAGCTTAGCTGCTGCTTCATAGCTTTCCGGATGAACGGCTGTATTATCAAGAACATTTTTGCTTTCACTGACTCTAAGGAAGCCCGCGCACTGCTCAAATGCCTTAGGACCTAATTTAGAAACCTTTTTAAGCTGCTGTCTGGATGTAAAAGCACCATTATCCTGCCTGAATTTTACAATGTTATTTGCAACGGCTGAGGATATGCCTGCTACCCTGTTTAAGAGCTGTGCAGAGGCAGTATTAAGGTCAACACCGACTGAGTTAACACAATCCTCAACCACACCGTCAAGTGCTTCACTGAGCTGATTCTGCGGCATATCGTGCTGATATTGTCCGACGCCGATTGCTTTAGGGTCAATCTTAACAAGCTCAGCCAACGGGTCCTGCAGTCTTCTTGCAATGGAAACTGCACTCCTTAAGGAAACATCATACTCCGGAAATTCCTCTGCAGCAAGCTTTGATGCGGAATAAACAGATGCGCCTGCCTCGCTGACAACCATATAGGTAATACCGCAGTCAAGCTCCTTGATAACCTCAGCAGCAAAAACCTCAGTTTCGTGTGATGCGGTACCATTGCCTATTGAAAACATCTGCACATTATGTTTTTTAACTAAATCCTTAATTATTTTTTTCGCTTCTTCAACCTTATTGTGAGGAGGAACAGCATAAATAACGGAGGTATCAAGCACCTTTCCCGTTTCGTCAACAACGGCAACCTTACATCCTGTTCTGTAGCCCGGGTCAAGACCGAGCGTAACCTTGTTTTTAACAGGCGGCTGCATTAAAAGCTGTCTCGTATTTTTAGCGAAAACCTCAATGGCACTTGTGCTTGCACTGTCAGTTAATGTATTTCTTATTTCACGCTCTATTGAAGGAAAGATAAGGCGTGTGTAGGCATCCTCAATCGCCTCTATAACAGCATTTGTTGTGGGCGAATTCTTTTTAATGTGCAGATTGTTCAGTATGGTTAAAGCGGTAATTTTATCATAATCAACAGCTACCTTTAAAAAGCCTTCCTTTTCTCCCCTGTTAACTGCAAGTATTCTGTGACCGGGTATGCTTTTTACAGGCTCACTGTATTCCTTGTACATTTCATAAACGCCAAGCTCTTCCTCAGCACCTGTAACAACAAGCATGCCATTATTCTTGATTGAATAACGGAGCATTTTTCTGCCGCCGGGGTCATCCGAAACCATTTCTGCAATAATATCCTTAGCACCGTTAACGGCATCTTCAACGGTTTCAACCTCATCGTTGAGATAATCAGCAGCCAACTCAAGCGGTGTTTTGCTGCCCTTTTCCTGCGCATAAATTGCATCTGCAAGACCCTGAAGTCCTTTTGCCTTTGCAACAGAGGCTCTTGTCTTTCTTTTCGGTCTGAACGGACGGTAAATATCATCAAGCTCTGTTAATGTAGATGCATTATCAATTGCAGTCTGAATTTCATCAGTCATCATTCCCTGCTCAGTAATGGACTGAATAATCTTATCCTTCTGTTCAGTCATATTTCTTAAATAATTCAATCTGTCATAGATTGAACGGAGAAGCTGATCGTCAAGAGAGCCTGTCGCTTCTTTACGGTAACGGGCAATAAATGGTATGGTATTGCCATCATCAATAAGTTTAACAGTATTTTCAATCTGCCAGGGCTTTAATGAAAACTCCTGACAAAGCTGTGAATAAATATCCATAAATTCTTCCTTTCAAATTACTAAATAGATTTTAACAGATTTGTGATAAAAATGAAAGTTATTTTTTATTATTGTATTTTTTATCTGTTTTTGATAATATATCAATATTGGAGGTTGGATTATGAGCTTTATTGAATTAGCGAAAAACAGATTTTCCTGCAGAAAATTTGACAGCAGGTCTGTTGAGCAGGAAAAAATAGATTTGATACTTGAAAGTGCAAGGGTTGCACCGACAGCGGTTAATAAACAGCCGCAAAGAATATTGGTTATCGACGATAAGAGCATTATTGAACAATTAAAGGAATGTACAAAATACACCTTTGACGCACCGCTGTGCTTTGTTGTTTGTGTGAACAAGGACCTTGCATATAACCGCGGCTATGACGGCAAAAATTCTGCTGATATTGACGGAAGCATTGTTACAACGCATATGATGCTTCAGGCTCAGGATTCAGGCTTAGGCACAACATGGGTTATGGCATTTAATCCGACAAAGGCTAAAGAAATCCTTGAGCTGCCATCTGAGCTTGAACCATTAGCCATACTGCCCACAGGTTATCCAGCCGAGGACGTGGAAATAAGCCCTCTCCATGCAAAATCAATCACAGTTGATGAAATGGTCGGCTATAATAGGTTTTAAAAAACAGCACCCCTGCTTTGGGGGAGCAGAGGTGCATTGTGGATGGAGTATTTTTAAAAACAGACAGAGAAATGAAAAAAGTATTTATATGAATTGAATGAGGAGAAACTCTGACTCCGATAACTGTTTTCCACTGACTTATTAACTTGACTATATGATAACCTGCGAAAGTTTCAGAATTATTAAACTAAAATGAACTTTATTTTATGAATTTATTGATAATCTGTGAACTTCAAAAAATTCAAAAAATCAGGAGCAAATATGAACATCACTAAAGAATATTTCATAAATTTAATAAGTGCTTTTTTGAACAATAAGCAATGTGAATACCGTGATGATATTGACTATAACGAGCTTTATAAGCTTGGTAATATGCACAATGTCTGCGGCATTATTGCAAAACAGCTTATGAGCTTTAGCGGTGAAAACAGAGAAAAGATTGAGAACCTGCCTGCATTTCGCCAGCAGCTTGGATATACGCTCATAAGCTATGATAAAAAGCAGAGGCTTGCAAAAATGCTGCGTGATGATTTTAATATGAACGAATGGAAATTCATATTTGTTAAAGGAACGGCTATCAGGCATTTATATCCTGTGCCTGAGTTAAGAACCAGCGGTGATATTGATCTTTTCTTTAAAAAAGAAAAGTATGATGAAATACTGGATTACTATAAAAATAAAAATTTTGAGATTATGAGTAATCCCAATGAAATTGTGCTTACTGTTGACGGTGAGCATATAGAGCTTCATAATGAAACGGATTTTGACAGCCCGTATTTCAAAAATATATTTGATATGTCAGACAATCAGAATAAATTTGAATACGGACTTGATATGGAAACAAATCTGATTTATGTATTGACACACATAGCCAAGCATTTTAATCATTTGGGTGCAGGAATGCGTATGTTTATGGATGTTGATGTATTAGTCAGAAATACAGATAACTTCAGCAGTGAAAGCTTTTTATCAAAATGCAAAGCAGCAAATATTGAAACCTTTGCCAAAGCAGTATTCTCACTGTGCAGGCTATGGTTTAATACACCTGTTGAGTCTGACTTTGTTTTCAGTGATGATATACTCAAAAAATTTGAAAGCGTTATTATTGACGGCGGTAATTTCGGATTTGAGGGAAGAACACTTGGTGAATACTATATTGACAAAAGTCTTGGCGACGGAGAAAAAAACAATCTTTTTGCCAAGCTGAGGGCAATAATGTTATTGTTATTCCCTTCACCCGAAATATTAAAAAACAATTATCTCTATGCAAAAAAGCATCCTTTTCTTTTGCCTGCGGCTTGGCTGAACAGAATTTTTGACGGCATATTTAAACGTGGCAAAAACTCTACAAATACCGTAAAACAGATATTTTCCAGCGGCAGTGAGGCAGAAGAATATAAAAAATTGATGAATGAGCTTGGAATTTAGGTGATCATCTTATGTCAGTTAAAGCAAAAGCAGATAACATTAAAATGATTTTATTTGCTGCAGTATTTTCAGTTGCCTGTTTTATTACATCCAAAGACATTAAAGGCAATATTTTTTATTATAACAGTCTGAATTACCAGCTTGTAAAGTCAGCTATCATATTTATTCTGATTTTTCTTGTAACAATACTCAACAGAAAAAATTCAGAAAAAATGAATAATTATGTTTCCGTATATATAGCAGCTGTCGGTATCATATATTTTGCAGATAATTATACGCTGCAGCTAAGCGGCAGCTTATCCTTCTTTAGATTATGGTGGCTCAGTCTGATACACATTGTATTTTTAGCATACTATCTCGGTCTGCTTATAATGAAAAATATTGATTTCAATAAGCTTTCCGTTAAAGCACTAAAGGGATACAGCGTTTTGTATGCGGTTTCTTTTATTGTTGTATTTTTAAGACCGATAAGCAATAATCTGACCACAAATATAGTTCCCGGTCAGGGTACACTGGCTTACATTAATTACCTTATAAAATATCCGAATGATTCGGAAATCTTATTTTTAGTTGTGGGGAATATAATTTTCTTTGTACCGATTTCTTTCCTGCTTCAGGCATATTTCCCCAAAATAAAAATTTATCAGCAATTGATAACAGGATTTACGATACCGTTCATTGTCGAAGGTTATCAGTATATATTCAGATGTGGTGATGTTGATATTGATGACATAATTCTGAATTTCAGCGGATTTTTAATCGGATTTCTGTTTTTAATGCTCCAAAACAAAACAAAAAATAAACAGCAGGATGCACAGTAGCAAGCATCCTGCTGTTTTTCTATATATTATTTATCAAGCTTTTTCATAAGCTCATCATGCATTTGCGGCTGTTTATTTCTTACAATCCTTGCAGGAATAAAACACAAAAGCATAAGTGCCGCTGCTCCGAGAAACAGCTCCATAGGATACACAATATTTTCAGCCTTAACGCCTTTGTTAAAAGCACTGATTATTATTTGTGCAACAACAGGACCGATAATCATAGGAACAAGAACATACATAACCATTCTGCAGCCCTGGAACAAGCCCTCTTTGCCCTCAGGAATATAATCTCTGTATGATGCAGTAAAAAGTCCCGCCATAACAAGACTGACACCTATAACAAGAATACCGCCGATAATAAGCACTGCTAAAAGTGCTGTCGGATTTTTACCGATTAAGAACTTAGCACTCCAAAGAATAATACAGCCGATTATACCTGCTGTAATTGTCGGATAATAAAAATGCTTTTTGCCGTGCTTATCCATAGCAGATGATATTATAACCGAAGCAACGGCGGCAACCACCATAATGATACCGACAGGTATAATATAGTCTGCTATACCGAGTGTACCTTCAATTATATTAAACAGATAGTTAACATAAACCTGATATGCAATAGCAGAAAACATATTGCCTGCAAGACAAATATAAAGCATTTTATTTTCTTTAATAACCTTTGGCTGAAGTGAATATGTAAAATCACTCAGCATAGAATTATCCTTATTCGGTTGAATACCCTTTTTATCTTTCATAAGAAACAAACCGATAATACCGCCGACAGTAGGAATTATTCCTAAAATCAAGAAGAACTTTTTCCAGTCATCTGTTGTAGCTGAGGCATTTGTCAGACTGTCAAAACCGCCGAAAACAACAGCAAGTGCAAACAAAGGCATAATTGCCAATACAGTATCTACCCTCGCTCTGTTAGCTGTATTGGAAATATCAGTAATCCATGTATTGAAAGCAGCATCATTGCTTATAGAGCCGATTACAGACATAATACAGTCCATTGCAACAACCAGAATAACCATTGGCAAAACCTTTTCGGCAGATGGCTGCATGGGAACGAAAGCAAACACAGCAATCGTAAAGCCCCAAAGAACATAACCCCAGCAAATGAACACTTTTCTTTTGCCTGCTCTGTCGCAAAGTGCACCGCCGATTAAGGTTGAGATTGTAGCAAAAATTGCGGAAAATGCCACCATCAGGGTTGTTGCATAAGGTGCTCTCGTAATTTCATTCTGCATAAAACGTGAAAAATACATATTTTCCACAACCCACGCAATCTGACCGATTAAACCAAACAAAATAACAGACAGCCAGATTTTGCCGCCTAAAGCACCGGCTTTGTTTTTTGACATAAAAAGACCTCCTGCATTCATTTAATTCTAAGAACATAATAACGAAAAAGGTCATACACAAATCTGTGTATGACCCCGACCTTACAGATCTTAATTATATACTAACACATATTGAAGATAAAAACAATAAATTTATCTTCCGCGGGCAAAGGAACGCACAATAAACTCTGCTCCTGTGCTCTCGCAAACCTTGCGTGAAGCCTCTATATCCTCAGCAGAAATAACATCAACAACCGTCATATGAACACTTTTACAGTACTTAACACATTCTTTGGTAAACTCCAGCATTGCATTAAATGCTCTGCCCTCAAAAATATTTCTTGTAATCTTATCATATTTTTCGCTTGTAGGCTCGTTCAGTGAAACTGAAATACAGTCAAATATTTCTGACAGCTCCTTTGCAGTAGGCTTTTGATTTATTAAATCAGAAAGTCCATTGGTGTTGAGCCTTAATTTAACGGAAGGATTTATTGACTTAATATACCTTGCCGACTCAACTAAATTATCATATGCATTTGTCGGTTCACCATAGCCGCAGAATACAGCACTTTCAACCTGTGAAAAATCAAAAGCATCAATTGCATTTTTTATTTCATCAATTGTCGGTTCCTTGTCAAACCACAGCTTTTCAGCATCACCAACCGCATCGCCCTTTGTACGTATGCAAAAAGCACAATTACAGGGGCACTTATTTGTTATGTTAAGATAAACTCCGCCTTCAAGCGTATAAATTATATCAGCCATTTTAAACCTCACATTTTTTAAATAATTTTTTCTTTAATCCCACAGCATCAAATGCAGCAGCAAGCACAATAAATATAATCGCACTGCCAACAGCCTGTATGATATTGCCGGGTATATTAACTATAGCATAAGTTTTATCAATAATCAAATCCGATATGTAATATCCGCCAACAGTTATCAAGCCTGATATAACGGTCATTGCTGCCGTAACAGGGGTAAGGATTTTATCACTCTTTTTGAATGTAAGAACAAACGGTGCTGCAATCAGCGCCTTTACAATCAGCGTAGCAGGTGCATAATATGCCATTCCGTATGCAATATCCGCAAATGCTTCACCGACCGCAGCAGCAAAAAATGCCCATGGACCTCCCAGCACCGATGCAGCAATATAAACCAGTGCATCACCAAAATGAACATAGCCTGATGCCACAGGAACCGAAACAAAGCGAGTGAGCACAAAAATGATTGCAGTAAACATTGCCGCAGCACACATATTAAACAATTTTTTATTTTTCACTGTTCTGTCCCCTCCTGATACTTAAAATTGGTTAACAGATATAAAAAGTTTTCAAAATTAACACCGTCATTGCCTGATGTATTTTGGGTATCTGATGCACAGGAGCTTACAAATTCAGTAGCAAGCTTAGCTGATTTGGAAAGTGATAATCCTCTCATCAAGCCCCCTGTAATGATTGATGCAAATATATCACCCGTACCACTGAAATATCCGCCGCTCAGTTCGCCTGTTACAACCGTGCAGCCATTGCTATCATACACAATATTAGAAATTTCACTGCCTTTTTTCAAGCCTGTTACAACAATGCTTTTTATACCATTGTTTAAAAGCTTCAGGCAATATTTTTTTATATCACAGATATTTTCGGAATACGGCTCTTCTGCAATAAAAGCAAGCTCCGCAACATTCGGTGTAATAACATCAGCTTTATAACATAAGCTTTTTATCTTTTCACACATTTCTTCAGAATAGCAATCATAAAGTGACCCATTATCAGCCATTACAGGATCAACAACCAAAATCGTATTGCTCTTTTTAAATTCAGCAACAAACGCACTGATTATATCAATCTGCTTTTCATCGCACACAAAACCTGTAAGGATGGAGTCAAAGGAAGCACCGAGCTTTTTCCACTGCTCAATAAAACCTTCCATTGATGCAGTAAGCGAAACCTTATCATAGCTGTCATAAGCAGTCTGATTTGACAATACTGCTGTGGGAAGAGGATGCACCTCACACCCCATTGCCGATATAATCGGTATTGCAGCAGTGAGTGAGCATTTGCCGAAGCCTGATAAATCATTAATCACAGCACACCTTTTCATATGCCACCTCTTGAAACTTTCTTTAAATCATTATATAATATTACTGTATTTAATTTAATATACAATCTCAATATTTTTTAAGGGTACAGATATGAAAAAATATGTAGAATTATATAATACTATAAGAAAAGAAATTGAACAGCACCAGCTTAAACCGGGGGATAAAATACCATCAATCAGAAAAGCAAGTGAAATATATAATGTGTCAATTACAACCATACAGAATGCATATTTTGATTTATGTACGGACGGCTACATTGTTTCTATCGACAAAAGCGGTTATTTTGTTACTGACATAGCGGCAAAAGCTATTGATTTAAGTGAAAAAGCTGATGACACTGAGGTGCTTTTTGACCTGACAGGCGGAATTGCTGATGAAGAATGCTTTGATTTATCTTTATGGCAGCGATATATAAAAAGTGCTTTAAGGCAGAAAAACAGGCTGCTCAGCTACAGCTCTGCTCAGGGTGAATCCGACTTGAGAGAGGCAATTGCAGAATATATTTATGAAAAAAGAAATGTTGCTACTTCAGCAGACCGCATTATAATTGCAGCAGGTGTTCAGCCGTTGCTGCAGATATTGTGCTCACTGATTGATAAAAAACAATCCGTATCCTTTCCTGACACCAGCTTTACACAGGGAATTAAAGTTTTCAGGGACTACGGATTTGATGTTCACACACGTGATAAGGACGCAGACATCATTTATGTGTCACCTTCACATATGACAAGCTGGGGAAATGTAATGCCTACCAAAAGACGTCTGGAGCTTGTAAGCTATTCACAGAAGAACAATTCTCTTGTTATTGAGGATGACTATGAGAATGAGTTCCTTTATAACAGCAAGCCTACCCCCTCGCTTTATGCACTGGGGAAAGATAATGTTATATATTTAGGCTCTTTTTCGGCAATGCTTCTGCCTGCAATCAGAATCAGCTTTATGGTACTGACAAAGGAGCTTGCAGATACATTTAAAAGCAACGAAGAAACGTATGCGCAAACCGCAAGTTTGACCGAACAAATTGCCCTTTGCAACTTTATCAGAGACGGACACATATATTCACAGACAAGAAAAATACGGCGATTATACACTGCCAAAGCAAAGTTATTCTACAACAAACTCAAAACAGCTATACCTTGCATAAATGCAAGAATAAGCGAAAATTCGCTGCAGGTTATTGTTAATACAAAAAAGCCACACACTGAAGCAGAGTTTGAAGAACACGGAATAAAAATATATATGCCTGATGAAAATACAATTGTTTTTTCGCCTGTCGGTATAAAGGCTGAAAAATTTGACGAGCTAATCAATATTCTCAATGTCAACATTTTTTTAAAATAGTCAATTTAGAGTACGACTTTTGGGACAGTAATTCGCAGACGTATTGAATAATAAATTACTTCTGTTATACTTTAATTGTAACGAAAAGGAGGATTTATTATGAATTTCAAATCAAACAAAATCATTAAAGGCTTATGTATTTTTTCAGTAACACTATTATCAGGCTTCGGTATAACTGCACTCAGCTTTAATCTGTTTGACGTACTTACACAAAATCAGATGCGTCTGCTTTTTGCCGTTGATGTTCTGCTGATTATGGCAATCGGCACAATTGTATGGTTCATTTTTGAATCAGCCAAATTAAAAAAGAAAAAGCAAAGGGAATTTGAAGAAAGGCATAATGAAAGAGTCAACGCAAAAAATGCTCAAATGAAGGATATTGAAATCATTATTGCCAAAAACAAATATGCTGCTTAGACTTTAAAATTGAAACAAATTATGGTAAAATGCACTTATCACTAAGTGCATTTTATTTTTGGAGTATTTTATGAATACCTTTAACTTTTCAAAACATCTTGACATTAAAAATGTAAGAATCAATGATACTTTCTGGAATAGTATAATTAAGCTTGTAAAAAATGAGGTTATCCCCTACCAATATCTTGCCCTGCAGGATAAAATTGACGGAGCAGAAAAAAGCTTTTGTATTGAAAATTTTATAAAAGCAAAAAATACAAAAAATAAAATGAAGTGCGGCAAAAGCATAAAAACCTTTCCTGTTGACAAATGGCATTATGATGAGAAGAACAGTGAGCCTGAAGCCTTTAAGGGCTGGGTTTTTCAGGACAGTGATGTGTATAAATGGATTGAAGCCGTTAGCTATTCCCTGCAAAATTTCCCCGACAGTGAATTAGAAAGCAAAGCACTTGAATATATAGACATTATATGTGATGCCCAGCTTGAAAATGGTTATCTTGACACATTATACATTATAAATGATATAAGTAAAGCCTTTACAAATCTTAAGGATCATCACGAGCTTTACTGCTTCGGGCATCTTGCAGAGGCAGCTGTCAGTTTTTACAATGCAACAGGCAATGACAAGCTGTTAAAAACTGCCTGTGCTTTTGCTGATTTAATCTGTGATACCTTTGGTGAGAATAAAATCAAAGGCTATGACGGTCATGAAATATGTGAAATGGCACTTTTTAAGCTATACAAAGCAACCGGAATAAAAAAATATCTGGACACTGCATTGTTCTTTATCAATGAACGCGGAAAAAAGCCTTATTACTATGATACTGAAAAAGGCATTGTAAGCACAGGTGACAATTATCATTACAATCAGGCACATATACCGCCAAGACAGCAGACAGAGGCTGTCGGTCACGCAGTCAGAGGTGTTTATCTTTACAGTGCAATGGCAGACCTTGCAAAAGAGCTGAAGGATAAAGAACTGAAAGCTACCTGTGACAGTATATGGGACAATATTGAAAATAAAAAAATGTATATTACAGGCGGAATTGGTGCAACCGTTGACGGCGAGGCTTTTTCCTTTGACTATGATTTACCGAACGATTTGGCTTATTCGGAAACCTGTGCATCAATCGGATTGATATTCTTTGCAAGACGTATGGGTGAAATGTCCTTTGACAGCAAATACAATGATGTTATTGAACGTGCATTATACAATACGGTGCTTGCAGGTATGGGTCAAGACGGCAAAAGCTTTTTCTATGTAAATCCATTGGAGGTATTGCCTGAGGCAAGCCGCTGTGACAGCAGAAAGCATCACATAAAGCCTGTAAGACAAAAATGGTTTGGCTGTGCCTGCTGTCCGCCGAATCTTGCAAGGCTCATTTCTTCCCTTAATGAATATATTTATAATGAAAATGACAATACTATATTTATTAATCAATATATATGCAGCAGTGCAAAAACAAAATACGGCAATTTGGAACTGTGTGAACAAAATGGAAAATACATTTTAAAAGCTGATTTTTCAAAGCCGATAAAAATTGCACTGCGAATCCCTTATTGGTGTGATAAATTTGAATTAAACCGCAGCTTTGAAATCATTAACGGATATGCTGTTTTTAATTGCAGTCACGATTATATTGAAATCAATCTGAACACAGCGCCTAAAATTGTCAGATGCTCCAACAGAGTGCGTGCAAATACGGGCAAGGCTGCCGTTACATACGGTCCGTTCATATACTGCCTTGAGGAGGCAGATAACGGATGTGATTTACAGATGCTGTCAATAGACACCTCTAAAAAGCCTGTGCTGAATAATGGCTATATAACAGCAGAGGGATACAGAGAAATACCCGACAGCAGACTGTATATGAATTATCTTGAACCACGAAAGGAAAAATGCACACTAAAATTCATTCCCTATTACAAATGGGGCAACAGAGGAGAAAATGAAATGTGCGTTTATGTTAGAGTGTAAAATGAAGAAAAAGTATAAAGATAAATTTGATAAAATGGCTAATGCGCCACTCAAATGGCTGATAACAACGCTTGCTGTACCCACTATACTGACAATGCTTGTATCTGCCCTTTACAATATGGCAGACAGCTATTTTGTGGGAAAAATTGATACAAGCTCTGTTGCATCAATCGGCATTGTTTTTTCGGTAATGACACTGCTGCAGGCAATCGGATTTTTCTTCGGCAACGGAAGCGGAATATTAATCAGTACCTTGCTTGGTGAAAAGAAAAAGGATACTGCAAAAATATATGCCAATGTAGCATTCTTTATTGTAATTATATTCGGTATACTTTTGGCAGCAATAGGTCTTGTCTTTTCAAAGCAGATTGCAGTTCTTTTGGGTGCAACGAAAACTACAAAGGACCTTGCAGGCGGTTACTTAAAAATAATTCTGCTTGGTGCACCCTTTATTCTCGGCTCTTTTGTACTGAATAACCAGCTAAGATACCAGGGCAGTGCCATATACTCAATGGTAGGCATTGTAAGCGGCAGCTTAATTAACATTGCACTTGATCCGCTTTTCATATTCAAATTCAATATGGGTGTCAACGGTGCGGCACTGGCTACAATAATAAGTCAGATTATCGGTTTTATAATCCTGATTGCTGGAACCTTCAAGGGCGAAAATTTAAGAATATCCTTTAAAGCCTTCAAGCCTGACAAGCAAAATTTAAGTGAAATATTTAAAAACGGACTCCCTTCTCTTTCAAGACAAGGCATACAGACAATAGCAAATATTTGCCTGAACTTTGCGGCAGCACCCTATGGTGACAGTGCGATAGCGGGTATGAGCGTGTTTAACCGAGTTATGTTCCTCGGCTTTGCTGTTGTTATCGGCATAGGTCAGGGCTTTCAGCCGGTATGCAGCTTTAATCACGGTGCAAAAAAATATGACCGTGTTTATAACGGATATAAATTTATTGTAGTAATCAGCACAATCTTTATAACAATTGCATCCATAGCAAGTTATATTCTTGCACCGCAGCTTATCGGCTTATTCCGTGATGACGCAGAGGTTGTCAGCATTGGCTCACAGGCACTGAAATATGAATGTATGGTTATGCCATTGATTGGTTACTGTACATCATCAAATATGCTTATTCAGTCCCTCAAGCTCCCTGCTAAAGCGACTGCACTTGCACTTGCAAGGCAAGGGATTTTTTATGTGCCTCTGATTTTAATTCTTCCGAGAATACTTGGCATAACAGGGATTATACTTGCACAGCCGATTGCTGACGGACTTTCATTTATTATGACAATTATACTAACAACTCCCGTTTTAAAAAAGCTCAAGCTAAAATCGAAAAAGAGTACAGTTTAGCTGAGGTACGGTAACGAAGTATTGGTTTTTCGCGAAAATTGTCTGAAATACAGCCCAAAAGCCTCGCAAGACGCAAGTCTTGCTGCGTTTTTAAGCTATATTTGCAGATAAATTTCCTACGCTACAAAACTGCGAAGCACTTAAAATTGTTAGATTTTTAGTTAGAATAAGGCATAAAAATCCCATAAGGCTGTCGCCTTGGGGTATACTCCATAAAGAGGGTGTACCCCAAGGTGCAGTTCGGTTGTTACAGCATAGTTTGGCTATGCTGTTTTTTCTTTTGTATTTAAATATTTGTTTTGAAATTGCTGTTCCCATTCTTCAGCAGTAGGCTGTTTGATTACTCCAACACCATTGTAGTAAATATCTACCTGCTGATAGCGTTTGCCATTTATCTTGGTCGGTGCTGATACAACAATCTTTTCTATGAACTCGTGAACAAGCTCAGGAGTAAGCTCTTTTGGTTGTGTAATTCTTTTAACCTTGCCGATAAATGTTTGCAGATTATCAATTTCATTTGTTTCAGAATTAAGTTCTTCCTCAATTTTCGGAACAGTATCTTTAAGCTCTTTTTGTTCTGTTTCAAGAGAAATAGACATTGTAGCATAACGCTCATCTGATAATTTTCCTAAAGCATTATCTTCATATAGTTTTTGAATCAGTGTATCAATTTCTTTGATACGCTGTTTTGACTTTTCAAGTTCTCTCTTTCGTGAAAATAATTCTTTTTGTCTTTCTATAGAGAAACTATCAAGCTGCATTTGAGCAAATTCTTTTTCAAATGCAGTTACAAAGAAAAATACTCTTTTCATATCTTCAAGAACAAGATTGTATATTGCACTTTCTCTGATATAATGCATCGTACATAGTTCAGTATCTTTTGTAAATAATGAACATCTGAAACTTGCTGCATTTGCTTTGCGTTTATTATATGAACTGTAATACAGCTTTGAACCGCAGTCAGCACAATAAACAAGCCCTGAAAACATACTGATAATTCCTGTTCGGTCAGGTCTGCGTTTATTCTTTCTCAATTCCTGAACAAGATTAAAATCTTCTTCACTGATAATCGCAGGATGCGTATTTTTAAATACTTTCCATTCGCTTTGAGGATTCTTGATAAGTTTTCTGTTTTTATATGATTTCTTGGTTGTTCGGAAATTAACCGTATCACCGATATACTCTTGCCTTTCAAGTATCTTCGCAACGATTGATGAACACCAGTTAAAAGGCTTTTCAGGCGGTTTCCTGCACTTTATACCTTTACTCGTCAAATATTCCGACGGAGTCATTATTTTATCCTCACGAAGAATATTTGCAATCTGACTCGGTCCGTAACCTTGAATGCAAAGCTGATATATTCTTTTTACGATTTCAGCCGCCTGCTCATCAATCTTCCATTCTCTGGTATAACCATAGGGTGGATTGGTTGTTAAGGGCTTACCTGAGTTGCCTTTGCTTTTCAGTACATTGCGTACTTTTTGGCTTGTATTTTTAGCATGCCATTCATTGAATAAATCCTGCATAGGTACTAAATCACTTATTCCGTTTTTTGTATCAATGTTATCCATTATGGCAATGTATCTTACTCCAAATCTGTCAAAATCTTCTTCAAGTAACTGACCAATAATAAGTCGGTTCCTTCCAAGTCTTGAATGGTCTTTGACAATCAGATTTTCAATTTTGCCTTGTTCCGCAAGCTCCATGATTTCCATAAAAGCAGGTCTTGCAAAATTCGTACCACTCCAACCGTCATCAATGAATACTTTTGTATTTTTGAATCCGTTTTCCTTTGCATATTTCTCTAATATGGATTGTTGATTTTTTATACTGCCTGATAATCCGTCCTGTTCATCATCTCTTGACAGACGGCAATACAGAGCAGTTATTCGGTCTGTTTGTTTTTTCATAAATCTCCTTTCTACAGCCGAATATGTTTGATTGTAGGTTAACTACATCATAACATATTCTTTATCGCACTTCAACGCTTTAAAGCATAATTATAAAATTATTTACTGCTCTGCTCCAAAATTCGGACTATCTTTTCGTTGACACTTTCATTTGCAGTTTCACTAAAGTGCGTGTTTACTGTATAGACTGTATTATCAATTTGCTTTGTAAAGTTAATAGGCTTATTGAATAAAGACTTGTTATACCATTCAATTCTTTCTGCTGATGACATTGATCTTAACTTTTCAATCTGTGTAGTTAAAAGATTATCAACATAGTCATATTCAGTTTTTTCTAATTCAAGTTTAATTACCTTTCCCATTGCAAATCCATCCTTTTCTGTTTTGTAGGGGCAAATCTTTGATGTTGTATGTTCATTTCTGCTTTTATGTTCATTTTAATTTCTTCAGCATCAGTTAGAATTGTATTAGCAGTTTTCATTTCTTTTCTTAATCTTTTCAGTTTTGCAGAACAGCAATCTCTTTCAAATTTAAGATTTGATATTTTATCAGTATCTTTACATCTTCGGAGCTTGTTGTATATCTGACTTCTTTGATTTTTGATTGTTATAATTTGTTCTTTGTTATCGTTGATAAATTGTTTAACCTTATCTGTATCATCCAAATTATATTTTGCAATCAATCTGATCTGATTAGAATACCTGTCAACCTTTCTCCAAGCCTCTTTCATTTCAGGTGACAAAGGCTTATGCTGTTTCTTTTTCGGCAAGTAACCTAACCGATAACAATAATACAGATACAATGCTTTTAATCCTGTAACTTTTTTGACAGTTGCAAATGAACCTTTAAAAACATATTTTTGAGGTTTGATATATTTTGTTTTATTATTCCTATTAAACTCCTTATATGCTGGGAACAATGCAAAACCGTCTTGAATATTGATTTGTTCAACAATGTTCTGCCAATCATACTTTTCACCAAGTGTTTTCAGTCTTGTATTTCTGCTGTCGTTAACTGAACGAATTGTTGCATATTTGCGTTCAGAATTGACATATACAATGTAGCCTTTTTTCCTCATTATTTTGATAAATTCTTTAGGTGCAGGACTAATCTCTATCGCTTCATCAATAGCAGTTCGCATTAGGTTATATTTTGTAGGTTCATTATTCTTTTCCGCAAAGTACAATGTTCTGCTTGGTGATTTAGATTTATTGTCTGTTGCGATAATAGACAGTCCATACTCCTTGCATAGTTCATCAGATACATTTCTCAATCTTTGCATTTCTGATTTTGAATAGTTATATTTCTTTCCGTCAAGAAATGAAACCGAATTAAAACAAAAGTGATTATGCAGGTGGTCTTTATCAAGATGAGTTGATACAATAACTTGGAATCTATCACCCCACATTTGTTTTGCAAGTTTGATACCAATCTCGTGACAAAGCTCAGGTGTAACTTCATCAGGCTTAAAGCTTTGATAACCGTGCCAAGCAATATACTTATCCTCTTTATTGAATTGCTTTTTAGTGAGTATCATTTGTTCTAGTGCAATTTCCTTTTTACAGTTGATTGCAGTAATAAACTGTTGGTTATTTGTCTTATTCGGATTAATATCATAACTGAACACATTTACAAAATTTTGCATATCAGAAGTTAATTCTGTTTTATCAGGATTTTCTACATAATCAATCAAGTCGCAAAGCTGACCTTTTATATGCCATAAACTTGTTGTTGCCATTATGCCGCCTCCTTTGATAAAAGTATTTCTTTTTCAAGTTCAAGTACCCACTTATCAAGGTCAATGCAGGCTTGCAAAATCTTTTCATTACCATTTGCATTTTCCTTGATACAATCCTGAATTGCATAGTGCTTATTCATCAGTTCCCAAAACCTTTTATCAGGCATAGACTTAGGTGTTTTCTTATTGATAAGTGTACTGACAATTTGTGACTGCGTAACACCGCAAATTTTTGCATACAGTTTCATTTTTTGACTATCATCATAATTTAAGCTGATACAATGTGTAAATTTTTCTTTCAATTCATCATCTCCATTCTTAAAAGGGTTTCAGGGATTTCTCCCTGATTTTTGGATTTATATATAAATCCGATGCTCGCTA
>DKYL01000009.1:59624-63735 GCA_002493325.1 Ruminococcaceae bacterium UBA7101 | reverse complement strand
ATATGTTAACGTATATGCGTTTTACATAAAATTTTTATGAAAGGAGGAAAGACCAAGATGGCTAGTGGAAAAACTAGAATTGAGTATGCAGGTTGTGCAAAGTGTATTAAAGAAATCTCTAATCAGATTGATGTACTTATAAATGCTGCGAAAACCATTAACTCAACAATGAATGAGCTTTCTCAGTATTGGGAAGGCGCATCTCATGATGCCGCTCAGGTGGAATATGAAGCCAACTATCAAAAGCAGTTAACACAAACAGTTCCTAATGCAGTTGAAGCTTTTAGGGCATACATGAATAAATGTCATGAAACAATCAAAGAAGCAGATAATGCTTTAAGTGGTCATTGATATATTGACTAAATAAATTTTAATGTGTGAGTTTTATCTGCAAAATCCCGATAATGCTATTTATTGGTGCTATCGGGATTATTTTTAATAAAATTAAAGAAGTGAAAATATGAACTTGAAAAAATGTGATAACGGTCATTTTTATGATGCCGATAGATTTGCAAAATGCCCTTATTGTAATAATGAAATAAATGAAGTTGACACTGCAAGTGGTCGTATTCCGTGTGGCGGTATTGTTATGCAAAAATGTATGTGGTGCGGTGCCGAGCATGCCATGCATTATTCAGCGGAAATTTGTCCGTCTTGTCACAATAATCTCGATGGCTCTCATAATGATTATATAAATACAGCACTTGCGCATTTTGAACAGGGAAATCAATATTATAAAAACAGAGAATTTGATAAGGCTGAAAAAGAATTTTTAGAATTTTTAAAGATTGAGGACAGTTACAAAGAGAGTAAAGAATGTAATATGCTTATAAGAAGCAGAATAATTTATGAGCAGGATTTAATTGAACTATTAAATGAAGATAAACGCATATTTAATGTAAGCATTGATATAGATTATGTGTATTATGCACTTGGAACTATTGAAGTTGAAAAGAAAAATATTCTGAAAGCAAGAGACTATTTGCGAAAAGCAATTGAGTGGAATCCTGTTTATATTGCCGCTTTTTTTGAATATGCAGAAACCTTTAAAATAGAAGGAAATATAGAAACGTTTTACACGATTACAAAGAATACATATGACAAGATATTTTTACCCAGTGATTTAGCAAGATATTATAGAAATTTAGGCTTTTATTTTATTGAAAAGGAAAATTATAATCTGGCTACCTATTTGTTTTTACATAGCTTATCGTTTGAAGATACAGATATGGCAAAAAGTGAGATTATGTATATAAAACAAAAAACAGATTCATTAAATATACCTGAACCTGATGTTACTAAACATATTCTTGAGGAAAATAATATACCTACATTTATATCAAATAGATGTTATGTACTGCTTGATAAATATGGTTTATTAAACACTGCCCAAGAACATTATTGCCCACAGTGCGGACAAGTTGTAGATATAGATGCTTTGTTCTGTTCAAAATGTGGGATGGAGTTAAGAGAAAATAAAAATGATACATTAGCGTTTTGCCCAATATGTGAAAAAGGAACTCATTTTGAGGATACTTATTGCAGACAGTGTGGTTCTAAAATTAATCTCATAAATACCAAAGAAACAATTACAGATGAAAATGATATAAAAAATGCACAGACGATTATTGAAAAATTAATTCGTTTGTATAACATCAATTCAAATGATGAATATCATTTGTCTATGCTACTCAATTTGATTAAATATGTTCCGTTATATATTCCTGTGAATATTGATGTTGACGCAATGCTGGGTGGTAAAAATCCTCAGGATTTAAAAATTGGTGACGATATAATATTACAACAGGATGTTGAGGCTAAAATAGCGACTATAAAAACAGATGATTTTGAGTGTGTTCCGTTATTCACTAAAGGTGAATATGTCAATTCATCAGTGATGAGATTTTACCCGGCTGACTATTTGCCCATTATTGTCAAAATGAATATTTCGGCAGTTATAAATATTTTTAATAATTACAAATTTGTATTACCTGAAAAATATTTGAATGATATGCTGGTGTCTGTGAAACAGAACGATAAAGAGAAAAATATCCAGCAAAATGAACTGAGTAATTGTAAGAGCTACTGTCCTTCATGTGGTGCAGAGTTTGATAATAACGAAAAATTTTGTATATATTGTGGTTCAAAAACCGAAATTAAAACTGTTTCAAATGAAGTTGAAAATGATAATGTAGAAATAGTGATAAATGATAGGTATGCATTATTAAAGAAAATACACTCATACAATAATATTTCAGTCTATATTGCTATGGATACAAGAATCAATAAATCATTAGCAGTTAAAATATTTGATAAGAGTAAAATCAATGATGATGAAAATTCGGCATTTCAATTAAATGCTTTTATTTCTCAGTCTGAATTTCTTAAGAAATTAGATCATCCGTCAATCACAAAAATTTATGATATTGGTGAAAATGACGATATGGCCTATATTGTAATGAATTATATTGAAGGTGAAACGCTTCAAAAAATACTTGATGAATATGGTCCGCAACCAGAAAATCGTGTTGTTGAATGGGCTAAACAAGTTGCGGATGTTCTGGTATATCTATCAAAACAGAATCCACCAATAATTCATAGAGATATTAAGCCGCATAATATAAGATTAAAGCCTGATGGTAATATAGTTTTGATGGATTTTACTATAGCAAGAGAATATGTACCTGGATTACTTAAAGATGAAATGTGTTTAGGAACAAAGGGTTTTGCCGCTCCTGAACAGTTCGGTTCAGCTCAAACGGATTGCAGAACGGATATATATGGTTTAGGTGTTACATTATATTACTTATTAACAGGAAATTTTCCGGAAAGAATTCGTGATAGTGGACCATTGAATGAGGTATTAATTTCTAATGGTATTTCAGCATATATGGAATATATAGTTGATAAATGTACTCAGCTTGATCCTAAAGACAGATTCCAGACTCCTGAAGAATTGATGAGCGCATTAAATGGTGAGCGGATAAATAAGCAAACTAAGAAAGGCTTTTTCAGTAAGTTGTTTAAATAACCTAATAAATTGGAAGTGAACTTATGCCAATAAAAGAAGAATTAGTAAAATGTTTTCAGGACACTATTAATAGTATCAATTCTAATAATGTCTTGTTAGATGCAACTAAAGAAGCTATGCGTTGCACTAAATTAATAACAAACAATGATAATAGAATTATATCTAATGGTGATATTGAGGCTAAAATAAGTGTTATTGAAAATTCGACCTTTAATGCTGCTAAAGAATATGACAAGCAAGGCGATAAGGCGGCAGTGTTAAACTTTGCATCGGCAGTAAATCCGGGTGGCGGTGTTTCAAATGGGGCAATGGCACAAGAGGAATGCTTGTGCAGAAGTAGTAATCTGTTACCTTGCTTGAAGCAACAGCATTTAATGAAAGATTATTATATGCCACATAGAATTGCCAATGATCCTCTGTATAGTGATAAGGTTATTTACACAAAAAATATAACTGTTTTCAAAACAGATGATGCTGTGCCGCAATTGATGCCGTCAAATGAATGGTTTAATGTTGATGTCATTACCTGTGCAGCACCTAATCTTCGTAATGTTGATAACTTTGATGAAGATAAATTATTTAATGTACTTGGCAATAGAATTGATATGATTTTGAATTCTGCATTGAAATATGGAATAGATACTATTATTCTAGGTGCTTGGGGATGCGGTGCATTTAAAAATCCACCGGAATTAGTTGCAAAAGCATTTAAGCAGGTTATTGATGAAAAATATAAATGTGCCTTTAAAAATATTGTTTTTGCTATCAAAAAGTCAAACAACAATAATTTTGATGTGTTTAAAAGTATATTAGATGTTGCTGCTGAAAGCATTAAATGTGATAATGATAAGCATTGTTTTGTGGTAAAAGAAGAATTAACAGGTGCGACTGAATATGTTTGTAAAAATTGCGGTGAATTAATTGGATTAGTTTCTTTTGTGGATAAGAAAGAACATTCCTATTTAAAAGAATATATAGGCAGTACTCTTAATGGCGAAAAAATTACCAAAGAATGGTTTGAAAAATCTGTTAATATTAAAGATTTTAAAAAGTGGCAAAAGACTAATAAATATTATGGTA
>DKYL01000009.1:56054-59347 GCA_002493325.1 Ruminococcaceae bacterium UBA7101 | reverse complement strand
TAAATATTATGGTAAGACTTTTTCAATATTAGGTGATTCAATAAGTACTCTTGAAGGCTATATACCAGAAGAATACAAAGCATTTTTTAAAGGTGATGTATGTAAAATATCAGGAGTTAATACACCTGAAGATACTTGGTGGGGAAAGGTTATTAATTTCTTTGGTGGAAAGCTTCTTTCAAATAGCTCCTATTCTGGCAGCAGAGTAACATCTACGAAAAGAACATTTCCGGCAGCGTATTCAGAAAAACGAATGGATGACTTATCAAAAAATGGTGTTTCTCCTGATGTAATTATTATTTATATGGGCTTCAATGATTGGGCTAATGGAGTTGACTTGGAACAAGAGGATAACGGATGCTGTCAACTCTTGTTTCCATGTAATATCTTTTTTGATGCTTACAGCGGACTTGTTTTTGAATTGAAAAATGAATATCCTAACGCAGAAATTATTTGTTGTACGCTCAATCCTACATATATGTCATTAAATCATCTTTTTGCATTTCCTTATGATAGGGCAGGAATACATATTGAAAAATATAATGAAAAAATAAAGCAAAGCGCAAAGCGTTACGAGTGCAATTTAATTGATTTATATTCCTACAACAAATCTAATGATACAATAGATGGTTCACATCCGAATGTAGATGGTATGAATACTCTTGCATCTCTTATATGTTATGCGATGGCTGATGATAAGGGTAAGCAGTTTATTGATCTTGATAATTGTTTACTTCCTATTACTCAAGAAAACATTGAAATTGCATATGTTCCTGAAATTTCACAAAAGAAAAAATTTTGCCACAAGTGTGGTGCACAGCTAAAATTAAACGATAAGTTCTGTATGAAATGCGGAACTAAGGTTATTACTGTTGATCAAGCGTCAAATAAGGAAAATGAAAAACATCCCAAAGATAAAATGATTGAAAGTAAAAATGATAATGCTGACTTAGAAGAAATCATTGACAATAGATACAAACTGATTCGTCAGACAGGCAAGGGTGCTTCTGCGATAGTTTATCTTGCACAGGATATAAAACTTAATAGAGTTTGTGCTGTGAAAATTGTTAAAAAGAATACATATTCTAATAAAATGGCAGCGCAGGAATCGCTTGAAGAAGTAAATAAGATGAAATTACTTGCTCATATATCAATACCACAGCTTTATGATATTTATGATGATGACGATAGACTTTGTATTGTTATGGAGTTTATCGATGGGCAAAATTTGAGTGAGATAATTCACTCTCAAAAAAATCCGCTTGATGAATATATTGTAGTCAGCTGGGCTAAACAGCTTTGCAGGGTGCTTTTCTATCTTCATACATTAAAACCACCAAGAATATTCAGAGATTTAAAACCTGCAAACATAATTCTTCAGCCGAATGGAATCATTAAATTAATTGATTTTGGTACTATGAAAAATTATGATGAAAGTTGCACTGAAGATACAGTTAATCTTGGTACAAAGGGATATGCCGCACCGGAACAGTTTGGTGGCAGAGGTCAAACAGATGCAAGAACAGATATTTACGGCCTTGGTATGACTATGTATCATTTGATTACAGGTGTTAATCCTTCATTACCACCATTCGAATTTAAACCGCCAAGATATTATCGAAAAGATATATCTGCAGAGTTCGAAAGAATTATTATGAAATGCATTGCGATTGAACGAGGAAATCGCTATCAATCTGCAATGGATTTGTTGAATGAGTTAGAAAAATTAAATTAATAGGAGATATAATATGAGAAAGTTTATATCAATTTTAATGGCCATAGTAATTGTATTTTCATTTGCTGCGTGCAGCAAAACAGCAGATACAAAAGCATCTAAAACAGATGATGGTTCATTCGTTTTAAAAAATGAAGAGTCGGTAGAACTTGGAACACCGGAGAAAATTTTAAACACACAAGATATATATGAAAAAATTGAGTATACACCGGAAATGCTTTATGGAAGATATTCAGTTAAAAATAGGTTTGTAAATTCAGGATATGATAGTGAAGAAATGAATCAATTTAAATCTTATGTGACATATATTGATGATCCATATTCTGATGATGATATAAAAATATCATCTTTACCGATTTTGAGTGTAGCTGGTATAGAAACCTTTGATTATGGTTTAAAGTATGAAACTAAATATAATTGGATTTCATTAACGTTTTTGACTGATAATGGTTCTACAAAGGATTATCAATTTGCATATGACATTGATGGCAATCATCTGAAATTAACAGGTGTTCATTGGTCATATGATAATGATACAAAAAAGCTTCAGTATGAGATTGATGAATCAATAAAATTAGAATATGAATTTACATTTTGTGGAAGGACACTTACACTTTCTAATGGTGATAAAAATGTAAACCTTTATACCGGTACTACATATAACGGCATTGATGATTATTTATATTCTGATATGTATATTTCATCATCTAATGCTATTGATACGATTCAGACTATTTCATTTCGCTGGGATGTTAATGATGGCAGTAGAATAACCTTTATATGTGAAAATGAAACAGGTACTGAATATATTCGAAATGGTATTGCTCAATTATCGGAGGATGGATTATTTACATTTACTGTTCCATATAAAACTAGTACAAAAACATATCAGTTTGTTTATTTCCTGTGTACAGATGATGGCATTATTTTAACAGATGGTGAAAATACATATTATTACACTGATACATATTGGACATATACCAAGAATGATGTTGAAAAAAATGTGGATATAGAGCAGATTGAAACACTGAATAATATGAGCGAAGATGAATTGAAAAACCTTGAAAAAAAGAAAACGGATTTATTTAGTGATTTAGCGAATGCTTTTAATGATGCAGGAATATCTGTTCAGGTTAATAAGAAAACCGGTGAAATTGCTATGGATTCTACTGTATTATTCGGTGGCGATTCTGCTGACCTTACGAATGAGGGTAAAGAATTTTTAAATAAATTTGTCAAAGCCTACACTTCAATCATTTATAATGAGAAATATGACGGCTTTATTTCTAAAACAATGGTAGAGGGTCATATTGCTCCTGTTTCCGGAACTACATATGAAGGCGGTTTGCCGTTATCAGAAAAAAGAGCAGAAAACGTTATGAATTATTGCTTATCGGAGGATACCGGAGTAGATACTGCTAAGCTTGCAGCAACAATGGAAACAATAGGCTATTCTCAAAGCAAACCTGTATATGATAATGATGGTAATGTTGATTTTGCAGCAAGCAGAAGAGTGTCATTTAGATTTATTATTAATATTGATAAATAATTAATATGT
>DKYL01000009.1:16136-55832 GCA_002493325.1 Ruminococcaceae bacterium UBA7101 | reverse complement strand
GAATTAATATGTTTCAAAATCAAATAGAATTAATTAAAGGGGACAACAAACTATGTATTGTAAAAAATGCGGAAAAGAAAATAAAAATGATGCAACTTTTTGTGTTGCTTGTGGTGAAAAGCTTTCTTATGACATGTCGGCCTATGATTCAATTAATCAAAAAGAAAAAACTGATGTTATTAACAAGGATAATACAAAATCTAAGAATAAAAAAATACTTTTTATAATAATAGGTGTTATTGTAGGTGTAGTTATTTTGATTGCTTCAATTAATGGTATAAAAAATGCTATTCTTGCAAAGCAAGTATCAGATGATTTTTCCGAATTGGGAGATTTAGCAGAAGAAAATTTTGGAGATATACATTTTGATTATGAGGTTCCTGAATATGGTATAACTTATGCTCATGATACATCACTTGATGTTGAACCGCCATCTGGCATAACAGGCGGTTCAGTTAGTACAGAAACCATTGGCGATTATATGAGTACTGATGAATGGATTGCAACCTTTTCATATTACAGTTATCAAAATGGAATATTTAATATTTGTGATGAAAACAGCGCAAAAACAGTTGTCTCAGATTTTGGATTGACTCTCGATGAAAACTCTCAAAGTTTTTATGATAATTCTCAGCATTATTCAGATTCTATAAATCTGACATTAGTTGATGATAAAACATATGCAGATACGGCATTTGACAAACTTGAGATTTCAGCAAAATATCAAAGAAATACAAATGATTTAACCGACGGAAAGAAAAAAGGCAGTGATTTTATTGTTACTGAAATCAGTGCGAGAGATTATTATGTTGATGGTCCTGATAACGATTTCACTATTGCAGATTTAAGAATAGGACAGTCTGTTTCAGGAAAAACATTTGATGAATTTGGTACGGCAACAGGGATAATTGTGAAAAACGGTGATAAAGATGATGTGTATTATGAATATGCACAGGATGCATTTGACAATTCTTTAGATGGCGAAACAATTATTGTTTATTATCTTTCTGAACCTGAAGAAATTGATAAATGGGGAATGAATAATTTTTATATGACATCTTTTCAAATTTCTGCAAAGACCAAGAAGATAACATCAATGAAATTGGCATATGTCGAAAGCTGTGGTTTCGGAATGCTTATGTTATAAATATATTAAATTTCCTTTGGAGCGTAGATTGACTTATAAATAAAAAATAAATTGCTAAATTAATTTATTGTATGTATTTCATTTTTGAGTTAAATGATTATATCTTCTGAATTTTAATATCTGCTCACCTTGGTTGTTCAGCAGGAACAGCTGATAGGGTGAGCAGATTTTTTGTGCGTCTAAGCCTAAAATATCGCATAACTTTTTAAGCTTGTCCGCATTGTGTAAATTGTACTTATTTTGCTCAATTCTCATGAGTGTATCAACACTGATACCAACAATATTTGCAACCTGTTTTATTGTCATATGCTTTTCAATTCTTTGCTTTTTGACTGTACCGCCGAAAGTAGAATCATCAATTTCATTAAATGCATTGAACGAATAGTGCTTATAATTATTAACCTTAAGTCTAACACAAAACAGGGGATAGTATTCAACATTACCATTCTTAATCCTATGTAAGACATATGCATTAGGTAATGATTGATACAAACTCCATTTATCAATTTGAGGCAAAATGCTTGTGTCTTGCGGTTTCAAAGCACATATTGTTGCTGTTATGTTAGTATAGCATTTTCTATACAGCGGCTGGCGTAGGTGGCAAGGCGTACATTTTTATCTGCTTTGAAGGAGTCTATTGCTTTAATCAGTCCGATTGTTCCTATGCTGATTAAATCGTCGGTATCATTTGTTTTTGAATAATATTTTTTTACGATGTGGCTTACAAGTCTGAGATTTTTTTCAATAAGTATTGCTCTTGCGTTTTTATCTCCTTCCTCCATTCTCTTAAGCATTTCTGCCTCTTCCTTCGGACTAAGAGGCTTAGGAAAGCTGGAGGTGTTTTGTATGTGCAATATGAAATAAATTAAATGTGCCGATATGGCAGAAAGTATTGCAGTAAACATTTTCATCACCCAAGAAATAGTATTCTTTTTCTTAATTTTATATGCCTTGCTGTTATCAATATTTTCATCAAGAACAAAAGTTCGAGAAATTTGTTTAAAGCTATTGAAATAATTTTATATTTATCATATAATATAATGAATGTAAAAATTTATTAAAACAGAGTCAGGGAGCTATTATGGACAAGTTTAAGCTGGTGTCAAAATTCAAACCCACAGGTGACCAGCCTGAGGCAATAGATGCTTTGGTTAAGGGTGTGCTTCGTGGTGATAAGGAGCAGACACTGATGGGTGTTACAGGCTCGGGAAAAACCTTTACAATGGCTAATATTATTGAGCGTGTAAACCGTCCAACGCTTGTGCTTGCACATAATAAGACGCTCGCCGCACAACTTTGCAGTGAATTCAGAGAGTTCTTTCCTGAAAATGCTGTTGAGTATTTTGTGTCCTATTATGACTATTATCAGCCTGAAGCATATGTGCCTACAACAGATACCTATATTGAGAAGGACAGCTCAATCAATGATGAGATTGACAAGCTGCGTCATTCGGCAACGGCTGCACTTTTTGAGCGCCGTGATGTGATTATTGTTGCATCTGTTTCCTGTATTTACTCAATCGGCGACCCGATAGATTACAAGAGTATGGTTATTTCCTTGAGAACAGGAAAAGAAATCGGCAGGGATGAGCTGATTGAAAGACTTGTTTCCATTCAGTATGAGCGTAACGATATTAATTTTGTACGCAATAAGTTCAGAGTCCGCGGTGATACACTTGAAATTTTTCCTGCAGGGTCTTCAGGCAATGCAATAAGGGTTGAATTTTTCGGCGATGATATTGACCGCATATGTGAAATAAATCCATTAACAGGCAAGGTTGAGGGTGTTTTATCACACGTTTGTATTTATCCTGCATCTCACTATGTTGTGGGTCAGGAAAAAATGAATATTGCCATTGAAAAAATTTATAATGAAATGGTTGAACGTGTGGCATATTTTGAGGAAAAAGGTAAGCTCCTTGAGGCACAGCGTATTAAAGAGCGTACGATGAATGACATCGAAATGCTCAGGGAAACAGGCTTTTGCAAGGGTATTGAAAACTATTCCGCCGTTATGAGCGGCAGAAAGCCCGGTGCTGCACCATTTACGCTTATTGACTATATGCCTGATGATTTTCTGCTGTTCTGTGATGAAAGCCATGTTATGCTGCCGCAGGTCAGAGGAATGTATGCAGGAGATAGAGCAAGAAAGGAAAGCCTTGTTGAATACGGCTTCAGACTGCCGTCTGCACTGGATAACAGACCGATGCAGTTTGATGAATTTTATAAAAAAATCAATCAGGTTATATTTACATCTGCTACTCCGAATACATTTGAAAAGGAGCACAGCACACAGATTGTTGAGCAGGTGATAAGACCTACAGGTCTTCTTGACCCGATTATTACGGTTAAACCCACTGAGGATCAGATGGATGATCTTCTTAGTGAAATCAATATAAGAGCAGATCGCAAGGAACGTGTGCTTGTTACGACACTTACCAAAGCTATGGCAGAGAATTTGACAAAATATCTTGAGGGCTTTGGTGTGAAGGTGCGTTATATGCACCATGATATAGATACCATTGAAAGAATGGAGATTATACGTGATTTAAGACTTGGCGAGTTTGATGTTCTTGTTGGTATCAATCTTCTGCGTGAGGGTCTTGATATACCGGAGGTTTCACTTGTGGCAATTCTTGATGCAGACAAAGAGGGCTTTTTGAGAAGTGAGACCTCCCTTGTGCAGACAATCGGACGTGCTGCAAGAAATGAAAACGGTGAGGTTATTATGTATGCTGACAGTGTTACACCGTCAATGGAGCGTGCAATAACTGAAACCGTAAGACGCCGTGACATTCAGCAAAAATATAATGAACAGCACGGCATAACACCTAAAACCATTAAAAAGGACGTTCGTCAGGTTATTGAAATTACCTCTAAGGAAAAATTGTCGGGTAAGAAGAAGCACCTGACTAAGAAAGAAAAACAATTCATGATTCAGCAGCTCACCCGTGAGATGAAGGAGGCGGCACGTATGCTTGAATTTGAGCATGCAGCATTTCTTCGTGACCAGATTGCTGAATTGGAAAAATAGATTGCGAATTATTAGGAATACTAAAAATGATAAGGTTATTTAACGATAAAAAGTTTTGGAAAAATGCAGTTAAGCTGACTGTGCCCGTGGCACTGCAGAATTTGCTGACAAGCTCGTTTACCCTTGCGGATACTCTGCTTGTCAGCTCTCTCGGAACGGTTGCACTTTCCGCTGTTGGTATGATAGGGCAGTGGGCTTGGCTGATGAATATGATGTTAGTTGGCTTCTGCTCAGCAACATCGGTATTCATTTCACAGTACTGGGGGATTCAGGATTTAAAGAAAATACGTCATATCGGCGGTATTTCCATAGTGTTTTCCCTTGCTGTGTCTGTTTTATTTACAGTTGTAAGCATTGTAATACCACAGTATGTAATAAGAATATTTAATTCCGACCCTGAGGTTGTTGCTGTGGGTGCGGAATATTTAAAGGTTGTTGCATTTTCATATATTCCCATTGCTTTAACAAATATTCTTGCTGCTGTTCTCAGAGCTGTTGAGGATGTTAAGTTGCCGATGTATGCATCTGCCTTTACTACTGTACTGAATATTTTTCTGGATTACGCTATGATTTTCGGTAAATTCGGATTTCCGCAAATGGGCGTTAAGGGTGCGGCTCTGGCTACGGTAATATCGGCGTGGCTTGGTGTTGTTATGATTGTAGTTATATCCCTGTTTCAGAAAAATATTATTGCAGCAGAGTCAAAGGAATTTTTTAAATTCAACAGGGTTGAGATTAAGGAGTATTTAAAAAAAGCAATACCGATTGTTATAAATGAAAGTATGTGGGGACTTGGTACCTTCACCTATAATATTATTTACGGCAATATGGGTTATGAGTATTTTTCTGCCCTGACTATTGTAAGAAGCTTTGAAAATATCTGTTTTGTTCTGTTTATCGGTATATGCAGTGCGTCATCTGTTATGATTGGCAAGTCAATCGGTATGGGTGAAATTAAAAAGGGCATTGAGGATTCAAAGCGTTTTTCCATCATTGTTCCCGTAATAGCAGCAGCTGTGTCTGTTTTGATTGTTGTGTTCAGGCACCAGCTTGTAAGTTTGTTCAATATGGGCAGCAATATCAGTCAGCTTGCCATAGATACGGCAGGTGTAATGATGCTGATTTATGCAATTGCTTTTCCTTTCAGAATGTTCCCGTATCTGCAGATTGTGTCCATATTCCGTTCGGGCGGCGACACCTTCACAGGCGCTAAGTTTGAACTGATATGTCTGTGGCTGATGTCAGTTCCTGCAACACTCATTGCAGTTTATGTATTCAAAGTGCCGTTTTTGGCAGCTTATGCAATTATGTATATTTTTGAGGATATTCCCAAGGTAATATGCTGTTTAAAATTTTATTTTTCAAAAAAATGGATAAAGCCTGTAACGGAGGAGGGCAAGAAGGCTCTTGCAAAACTACAGCAGGCAGAGGTTAAGGATGAATAAGAATATAGTTGTTAAGGGTGCGAGAGAGCACAATCTGAAAAATATTGATATCACAATTCCAAGGGACAAGCTGATTGTTTTCACAGGCTTGTCAGGCTCAGGCAAGTCAAGCCTTGCCTTTGATACGATTTATGCCGAGGGTCAAAGACGTTATGTTGAGTCGCTTTCTTCTTATGCAAGGCAGTTTCTCGGTCAGATGGAAAAGCCGGATGTTGATTATATTGACGGACTTTCACCTGCTATTTCAATTGACCAGAAAACCACATCACGCAATCCGCGCTCGACAGTAGGCACGGTTACGGAAATCTATGATTATCTGCGATTGCTCTATGCAAGAATAGGTGTTCCGCATTGTACCAAGTGCGGACGTGAGATAACACAGCAGACTGTTGACCAGATTGTTGATACAGTGCTGAAGCTGCCTGAAAAAACAAAAATTCAGATAATGGCACCTATTGTCCGCGGACGAAAGGGCGAGTATGTCAAGGAGCTTGATAATATCCGAAAAAGCGGTTATGTCCGTGTTCGTGTTGACGGCTCTGTTTATGATCTCAGCGAAGACATAAAAATGGAGAAAAACAAAAAGCATAATATTGAGGTTATTGTTGACAGACTTGTTATCAACGATACTGTCAAAACACGCCTTGCAGACTCCATTGAAACTGCCACACGTCTTGCTGACGGTGTTGTGCTTGTTGATATAGTGGGTGAGAGGGAAGAGCTTTTTTCCCTGAATTATGCCTGCCCTGAGCACGGTGCGGTTATTGAGGAAATGAGCCCCAGAATGTTTTCCTTCAACAATCCCTTCGGCGCCTGCAAAAAGTGCGGCGGTCTTGGTGCTTATAAGGAAATTGATGTTGATTTAATTATTCCGAATAAAAAGCTGTCAATCAATCAGGGAGCTATTAAAGCATCGGGTTGGAATATCAGTGACGGCTCCATTGCAAAAATGTATTATGAGGGACTTTCCAAGGAATACGGCTTTTCCCTTGATGTGCCTGTTGAAATGATTTGTAAGGAAGGTCTTAATGCGATTCTTTACGGAACCGACGGCAAAAAAATTTCAATGAAGCGTGTTACCTCCTACGGCACAGGCAGTTACAAAACGGATTTTGAGGGTATAGTATCCAATCTCAACAGAAGATATAATGAAACCACAAGTGAATGGTCAAGGAATGATATTGAGGCTGTTATGACCACCTGTGTATGCCCTGACTGCAAAGGCTCAAGGCTTTTGCCCGAGGTGCTCAGCGTTACTGTCGGCGGTCTGAATATTTATGAATTCTGCTCAATGCCGATTGGTGAGGAGCTTGAATTTATCAGCAATCTTCAGCTTACGGAAAGAGAACAGCTTATCGGAAATCTTGTGGTTAATGAAATCAGGGAAAGACTTCAGTTTTTAAATTCTGTCGGTCTTGAATATCTGTCACTGGCACGTGAGGCTGCAACGCTTTCAGGCGGCGAGGCTCAGCGTATAAGACTTGCAACACAGATAGGCTCCTCCCTTATGGGTGTATTATATATTCTTGACGAGCCTTCAATCGGACTTCATCAGAGGGATAATGACAAGCTTCTCGGCACACTTAAGCATCTGCGTGATTTGGGGAATACTTTAATTGTAGTTGAGCATGATGAGGATACGATGCGAAGCGCCGATTATATCGTTGACATAGGACCCGGTGCGGGTGTTCACGGCGGTGAGCTTATCGCAGCAGGAACTGTGGAGGATATTATTAACTGTGAAAGCTCTATAACAGGTCAGTATCTCAGCGGCAAGCGTCAGATTCCTGTTCCGTCAAAAAGACGTGAGGGCAGCGGCAAAAAGCTTACTGTCTATGGTGCCTGTGCAAATAATCTTAAAAAGATTGATGTTGAAATACCGCTTGGCAAATTTGTTGCAGTAACAGGCGTTTCAGGCTCAGGAAAATCAAGCCTTGTCAATGAAATACTCAATACACATCTGGCTAATATACTGAATGGTGCCAAAACAAAGGCAAGGAACTTTGAGAAAATAACGGGTGCTGATAATCTCGATAAGGTTATTAATATTGACCAGTCACCAATCGGCAGAACACCTCGTTCAAATCCTGCAACCTATACAGGCGTTTTTAACGATATACGTGAGCTTTATGCACAGACGCCTGATGCAAAGCAGCGTGGCTACAAGGCAAACCGATTTTCCTTTAATGTAAAGGGCGGACGCTGTGAGGCTTGTCAGGGCGACGGCATTGTGAAAATCGAAATGCATTTCCTTGCTGATGTTTATGTTGCCTGTGATGTGTGCGGCGGCAAGCGCTATAACCGTGAAACCCTTGAGGTAAAGTTCAAGGGCAAAACAATATTTGATGTGCTTGAAATGACGGTTGATGAGGGCTGTGAATTTTTTTCGCAGCAACCTAAAATATATAATAAGCTCAAAACCTTGTCGGATGTTGGTCTTGGCTATATCAAAATCGGTCAGAGTGCCACAACACTTTCAGGCGGTGAGGCACAGCGTGTCAAGCTTGCAACAGAGCTCTCAAAGCGAAGCACAGGCAAAACCATTTATATCCTTGATGAGCCTACAACAGGTCTTCATACAGCAGATGTTCACAGGCTCGTCAATGTTCTGAATATGCTGGTTGACAGCGGCAATACCGTGCTTGTTATTGAACACAATCTTGACATAATTAAATCTGCAGATTATATTATTGATCTCGGTCCCGAGGGCGGCAAAAACGGTGGCAAAATCGTTACTGCAGGTACTCCCGAACAGGTGGCTGAATGTAAAAAATCATACACCGGTCAATATCTTAAAAAGTATTTAAAATAGTGTAATAAATTACATTCTGTAATGCGACAAGTATTGACAATATTTACGTACAAGTATATAATATTCATATTGGTTCAGCATAGTGGAGGATATATGAGAAGTATATATAGAATTGTAAAAAAAATACGTAGTCATCAAAAAAGAGAACAAAGAAAAATGGCTAGATCCGTGTATTACAAGGCTCGTTTTATCTATACTCAGTATTGGGATTCTTTAGATATAGTTGATAATGAAATCGTATTTCAATCCTATGACGGCAAGAGTATTTCAGGTAACTTGTACTATATGCTGCGTGAAGTTTGCAGTGATCCATATTATGCAAATTTTAAGAAATACATTGTTACCAAATGGCGTACTTATAACAATATGGTGGAATATGTCGAAAAATTCAATGATGAAAACATTATTGTTTTAAAAGTACATTCTGATGAATATTGTCAGGTAATGGCAAGAGCTAAATACCTGCTTACCAATTCTACCTTTGCTCCATATATTATGAAAAAAGACGGTCAGGTTATGCTGAATACCTGGCACGGTACCCCTTTGAAACATATGGGCAGACAAATAATTGATGCCCCCAATGAGCTTGGCAATTCACAGCGTAATTTCCTTATGTCCGATTACCTTCTCTATCCTAATGAATTTACTTTCGAGCATATGCGCACGGACTATATGCTTGACAAGTATTATAAGGGCAAGTATGTTCTCGGCGGTTATCCTCGAAATACAGCCTTTTTTGATAAGGAGCTTGCTGAAAAAATTAAGGATGAACTGGATATCAGTGACAAAAAAATTGTTGTTTATATGCCGACATGGCGTGGTATATTGGTGAATAGAAATAACGCTTTTCAGAATGCTTATACGGTTTTTACGCTTTATGAGCTTGATAAGATGTTAGATGATGATACGGTGCTTTTTGTCAAATTCCATCTTTATAACAGTGCCAGTTTGAATTTCAGCGAATTCAGTCATATCAGGGAATTCCCCACTGAATATGAAACTTATGAATTTCTTAACACTGCTGACTGTCTTATAACTGACTATTCAAGTGTTTTGTTTGACTATGCAAACACAGGCAGAAAGATTATTCTTTACGGCTATGATAAAGAAAAATACCTTGCCGAAAGAGGTATGTATCTTGATTATGACAGTCTGCCGTTCACCTTTGTAGAAACTGTGGACGAGCTTTACAGTGAAATCAGCAGTATTGACAGCTATAAGGATTACAGTGATTTTAGCAAAGAATTCAATAAGTATGATACTGCCGACTCTGCCAGGGAGCTATGCGATTTGCTCTTTAAGGGCGAGGTAAGCGACGGCATAAAAGTTATAGATGGTAAAGCATATCATAACAACAAGCCCAATGTGCTCGTTTTCGGCGGTGCTCTTATGCAAAACGGAATTACAACAGCATTAAGGGGCTTTATTAAAAATCTCGATAAGGAAAAATATAATATTATTTTAACCTTCTTTAAGGGCGCTGTGGAAAAAAATAAAAGAGTAATCAATGATTTTACCGATATTGATTATATGCCGATTCAAGGTGAGATGAACAGTACCTTTAAAGAAAACGATCTTAATTTCCTCTATAATGAAACCGGAATGAATACACCGGGTATGCAAAATGCCATTGAAACTATCTATAAAAGAGAGAAAAAAAGAGTTTTCCGCTATGTTGATTTTGACTATGTAATTCATTTCTCCGGCTACGAAAGAGCAATTATCAATCTTTTTGGTTATATGGATAATGCTAAAAGAATTGTTTTTGTTCATAACGATATGGCAAGAGAGTCTAAGACCAGAAATAATATCAGCGGAAACTACCGGGTCGGATTAAAAAAGTTCGATAAAATTGCCTGCGTGAGAAAAAGCTCCGAGACCGAGATTTGCAAATTTGTCAAGGGCATTGACAAGAGTAAAGTTCTTACAGTGCATAATTTTATTGACGGCGAAAGAATTGCTCGATTGTCACAGTTGCCAGTTGAATATGATGATGATACTGTTTCTAATGTTGAGCTTGACGAGCTTAATGAAATATTGGAGAGCGATGGCGAAAAGATTATTGCCATTGGCAGATTTTCAATAGAAAAAGGCTTTGACAGGTTAATCCCTGCATTTGATGCTTACCGTAAAACAACTGGTAAAAATACTCATTTAATCATTATCGGCGGTCACGGCGTTGAATATGACAATATTCTTAATATGATTGAAGAAAATGAATATGAGAATGTTATTATTATTCGTTCTCTTCGCAATCCTTTCCCGATTTTGAAAAAGTGTGATTTGTATGTGCTCTCATCAAGGTATGAGGGCTTGCCAATGACTATTATGGAGTCACTGGCACTTGGTGTTCCTGTTATCAGTACTGATATAACGGGTCCTTCTGAATTTTTGAAGCAGGGCTACGGCAATGTTGTTGCTGATTCACAGCAGGGTATCTATGATGGTCTTGTTGCCTTTAATCGTGGTGAGCTTAAGCCCGTTAAGAAATTTGATGTTGATGAATTTAATGCAGAAGCGAAAGCCGAGCTGGATTCTCTTTTTGAGTAATTTAATATTTTTACTAAAGGGGCAGGATTTTCCTGCCCCTTTGTTTGGCATTTTTTACTTTTTATGTATATTATGGCAGAATCTATAAAAAATACTATAAGCTGACTTGCATTTTTGTTAAAATTTTGCTATTATAGCTTAAGATATAATAAAAGATAGGAGAGGATGTAATGGGCGAATCAATTCGCACATACACAAAAAAGGAATTAGGCGGCTATTTGCTTGGTATGTTCGGTCAAAACCTGATTTATAACATCGTAGCAACAGGCTTGTATTTCTATTTCCAGAATGTAATTTGCCTTCCTGCTATGGCTTTGGGCTGGATAATGACGATTGCCAGAGTGTGGGACGCTATCAATGATCCTATGATGGGTACAATTGTTGACAAAACAAGAACCAAGTGGGGCAAGTGCCGACCATATCTTATTATTTTTCCCGGCATAATCGGTCTTGTAACAATTTTAACCTTTATTAATGGCAACTATGCCGAAGCATCAACCGATGCACAGCGTGCATTAATTATTGCATGGGCAGGTATTTCCTATATTGCGTGGGGTATGGTGTTTACTGTATGTGATATTCCTTTATGGGGTATAACCTCACTGATGACAGAGGATGAAGGCGACAGAGGTAAAATCCTTGGTCTTGCACGTATGGTTGCAGGTGTCGGCGGTATTGGTGTTCTTGTTGTTCAGATTGCTCAGGTTGCCGGCAATATATTTATTGAAAAAGGTCTGCCGACTGCAAAGGCAACCCAGATGGGCTTTATTGTAACCGTTGTTATTATGACTGTTGTTGCCTCCATCTTCTTTGAATTTGCAGGTGTTTCAACAAGAGAAAGAGTGGAATCATCTGAAAAGCGTTACGGCTTTAAAGATAATTTCAAAATTATGTTCGGCAACAAGCCATTCAGACAGATTCTTATTTCAGGTATTCTCAGAAGCCCGATTCAGCTTCTTATGATTGTTGCAATGACACTTGTAACATATTACTATGCAAACGGTAATATTATGAACATCCTGAAATATAATGAGGATGGCTCATTTGCAGGTATTGATTTCAAAATCCTAATTGGACTCGGCAGTGTGGCTGCAGGTCTTTTCGTCGGACAGTTTGTTGCAATGGGTATTACGCCGTCACTCATTAAAAAGATTGAAAAGAAAAAGCTTTACAATTTCTATTCCATTGCAGGTGCAGTTCCGTTTATACTGATTTTTGTATTCTATAAACTGTCAGGCGGTGACCTTACATCTGCAGGCTGGTCTGTTGCTGTTGGTATTTGTATGCTTCTGGCAAGTGCTTCATTCGGCGGTATCAATGTTCTTCAGTCCGTTATGATTGCAGACTGTGTTGACTATGAGGAATATACAAATGGTGTTCGTACGGATGGTGTATTTTTCTCAGGTCAGTCCTTTATAACAAAGCTTTCAGCAGGTATCGCAACGATTATTTCTTCCGTTGTTTATTCCATTGTCGGATACAGCGGTACGAATATTGCAAAGCTTAACGAGGCTATTTATGAGCACGGCGAAAGCTTTATTACCTATGACGGCGGAACAGGTGCAGGTAAGTATGCGGCAGCAATGTTCTTCCTTATTTCCATTCCGCCTGCAATCGGTATGGTGCTTTCAGCACTTCCGACACTCAAATATGCTCTTCCTGATAAGGAGCATACAAGAATTCTTGATGAATTGGTTAAGAAGAGAGCCGAAAAAGAAAATAACGACTAAATCAAAAAACTCATCCTGTTACCAGGATGAGTTTTTTGCTGTAAGTTTTATTACTGATTCAATCTTGCTACTGTTTCGGCTGCATCGGCATATATCTTTTCAATATCACATCCGATGAACTCGCCGTTTTCATAAAGAATTTTTCCGTTAATCATTGTCAGCTTAACATTTTCCTTTGAGCCGCTGTAAACAAGATTTTTTGTAATGTTCAGTATCGGCTGCATATTCGGTCTTTTTAAATCAATAACAATCAAATCTGCCTTTTTGCCGACCTCAATGCAGTCACAGTCCTTCAGCCCCATACATCTTGCAGAGCCTGTTGTCGCCATTTCAAGCACCTTGTCAGCATTCATTGCGGCAGCATCTTTATTTTTGATTTTTTGTAAAACACAGGTCATATACATTTCTCTGAACATATCAAGAGCATTGTTGGAGCTTGGTCCGTCTGTACCGAGGGCGAGGTTTATTCCCATATCAGACATATGCTCAACAGGTGCAACGCCTGATGCAAGCTTGCAGTTTGAGCCTGTGTTGATTACTGCCCATACACCGCGCTTTTTATATATTTTCAGATCGTTGTCATCAACCCACACACTGTGAAAAGCACCGCCGCCGAAATCAAATAAGCCAAGCTTGTCAAAAAGCTCTGTCGGTGTTTTGCCGTAGGTGTTAATACAAGACTGCGTTTCAGCCATCGTTTCACTGGAATGCATAAATACAGGCGCTTTGTACTTTTTAGCAAGCTTTGCAATTTTTTTCATCAGTGATTTGTCTGTTGTGTATTCTGCGTGAAAGCCGAGCTGATAGGATATGAGCTCGTGATAATTGTTGTATTTATTATAGTATTCCTCCAACAGTTCAGCACTTTCCTTAAAGTTGTTGACTGCTCCGCACAAAACAGTTCTCATACCCATTTCAACGCTTGCTTTAGCAATGGCTTCAGGGAAATAATACATATCAAAGCAGGCGGATATACCGCTGCTGAGGTATTCAAGAAATGCAACCTTTGACAGTCTGTAAATGTCATCAGCAGTCAGTTTGTCCTCCAGCGGAAAGATTTTATCATATAACCATTCCTGCAGCGGCATATCATCACTGTAGCTTCTTGCAAAGGTCATTGCTGAATGGGTGTGTGCGTTCTTAAAGCTCGGCATCAGCAAATTGCCCTGCAGGTCAATTTCACGCTCGAATGCAGTGTTGTTATCAGGCTTTTCACAGCCGATATAAACGATTTTATCTTTGTCAGTCCAGACCTCTTCATTCGTAATTTCAAAGCTGCCATTCAGCTTCAATACACGTCCGTTAAAAAATCTTATCATCCCAGTAACTCCTTTAAGCTTTTGTCATATGGTGCCCGCGCAATTCCTTTATCTGTGATTATTGCGGTTATGAGTGAATGATCCGTTACATCAAACGAGGGATTGTAGCATTTTGTTTTCTTTAATGCAGTGGGGGAGGAAAAATATTTTTCTTTGATTTCATCCTCATCCCTCAGCTCAATCTCGATTTCATCACCTGTTTTGCAGTTAAAATCAACGGTTGAATAAGGACCGAGAACATAAAAGGGTATGCCGTAATGCTTTGCCAGTATGGCAACACCGCTTGTACCGATTTTGTTTGCCGTGTCTCCGTTTGCCGCAACTCTGTCACAGCCTACCAGAACAGCGTTGATTTTGCCTTCCTTCATAACAAGACTTGCCATATTGTCACAAATCAGAGTGACGTCAATTCCTGCCCTTTCAAGCTCGTAGCTTGTGAGCCGTGCTCCCTGTAATAATGGTCTTGTTTCATCGGTGAATACCTTAAAATTGTAGCCTTGTTCTTTGCCTAAAATAAGGGGACCCAAGCCTGTGCCGTATTTGCTTGTGGCAAGCTCACCTGCATTGCAGTGGGTGAGTATTCCGTCGCCGTCATTCAGCAATGATAAGCCGTATTCGCTGATTCGTCTGCACATTTCAATGTCCTCATTGTGTATTGCAATTGCTTCGTCAACAAGGCTTTTTCCGTTTTCATAGGCTTTTAAAATACGTGAGGTTGCCCAGCTCAGGTTTACTGCTGTCGGTCTTGATGAATCAAGATATTCCTTTAAAGCATAAATATCATTGTTGTCAGAAAAAAGCGCCATTGCATATCCTGCAAATATGCCGATTGCAGGAGCACCGCGTACCATTAAGCTTTTGATTGCATAATATGCATCCTCTTTGCTTTTTATCTGCACCCACTTTTCTTCATTCGGCAGCAGTGTCTGGTCAAGTATGTATAGCTTATTGCTTTTAAATTCAAGATTATTCATTAAATTTACCTATTGATTTCTTAATAATATTTTTAAATATCGGTGCAACCCTGTCGGCAGTTTCGCTGACCTCCTCGCTTGTTATGGGTGTTTCGCTTATTCCGCAGGCAAGGTTGGTAATAACGCTGATTCCGCAAACCTCCATACCACAGTGCTTCGCTGCCTGTGCTTCAATGGCAGTGCTCATTCCTACGGCATCAGCACCGATAATCTCAGCCATTTTTATTTCGGCAGGTGTTTCAAAATTCGGTCCTCTGAACTGAAGATAAACACCGTTTTTTATGTTTATATTTTCTTCGTCTGCAGTCTGCTTAATTATATTGTTCAGCTTTTTGGAGTAAACCTCGCTCATATCGGGGAAACGAAGACCAAGACTGTCATCGTTTTTACCCACAAGCGGTGATGGTACAAAGCTTGATATGTGGTCATTGATTATCATTAAATCACCAATCCTGAAACCTCTGTTAATGCCTCCTGCGGCATTAGTCAAGAACAGTGTTTTTGCGCCTAAAAGCCTTAAAAGACGGATTGGCTTAACCACCTCAGCAGGGGAATAACCTTCGTAAAGATGAATGCGCCCCTGCATAACTGCAACTTTTTTGCCCTCAAGATAACCGAAGACATAGCAGCCCTTGTGGGTTGGTGCTGTTGATTTTGGAAAATCGGGTATGTCATTATAATGGATAATTTCCTTTATATCTATTTCATCAGCAAGCTCACCCAGTCCGCTGCCTAAAACCAAAGCAATGTCGGGAACAAAATCAGTTCTGCTTTTTATATATTCAAGCTGTTTTTCAAGCATTTTAATTCACCTCAAGCATATTATAATGTTTTTTAATATATAAATCAATAAATTAGTGTTGCAAAGTTAATTCATTTTTGATATTATTAATTAGTGATAAAATCTTTTTGGAGGAAAGCTATGAAAAAGATTATTTCAATTTGTTTATGTCTTGTGTTAGCCTGCTCTGTTTTTGTTGGCTGTGCTAAGCAGGAAACTTATCAGAGCGATATCGTTTTGATTACAAATGGCGGTACCATAAAGGATGACGGCTATAACCAGAGTGCATGGGAGGGTGTCTCCGCTTATGCTGATGATAATGGTATGAGCTGCCGCTACTATCAGCCTGCACTTGCAGACGGAAAGCTCACTACGGAAAATGTTAATAAATATGTTGAGCTTGCTGCAAACAACGGTGCAAAATTTATCGTTCTTCCCGGTGATGAATTTGCGGTTATTACATACGAAATTGCAAGCACTTATCCGGATATTAATTTTATTCTGATTGACGCTATACCGCATTCAGCCGATACAAATACAGACAGCTATATGAAAAATGTAATGAGCATAAGCTTTGATGCTTCACAAAGCGGTTTTCTTGCAGGTTATTTAGCTGTCATTAACGGCAATACGGAGCTTGGCTTCCTTGGTGAATATAAGAGCAGAAATTCTGCAAGCTATGGTGCCGGCTTTGTTCAGGGTGCAGCCTATGCGGCTGATTCTTTAGGCATTCCCGTAACTGTCGACTGGGCTGATTATGATTCTCCGCTTGTTGATTACAATTACAATTTTGCTGTTAAGGCTTGCTATCAGAAGATTGAGGATGCCGACGAAAAAACATTCACTGTCAAAGTTGTTGACGGTATCGGCTCGGGTACATATACAGAGGGCAGCAACGTAACGATTACTGCCAATATTGCTCCTGAGGGAAAGACCTTTGACCACTGGGAGGTTAAGAGTGATACCGATGGCGTTAAGGATAAGAAAGTAAATATTTCTTCAAAAACAAAATCTTCAATGAATCTTCTTGTTGAAAAGTGCGACTGCACAATTACTGCAATTTATAGGGACTTGGAGAATGATTATAAAACAGTAACCGTTATGGATGCTGAAAACAAGAATGTATTTGCTGAGTATTCCGTCGAGGTTGAAAATGGTATCTCTGTCAAAGCTCCTGTTGCACCCGAAAACCTTGTCTTTGACCAGTGGGAAACAACTGCTGATTTAGGTGAAACAGATCTTACCTGCAAAGAAATCTGGGTTGACGTTAAGGACAGTGACATTGTTCTTACTCCTACATATAAAGCACCCGAATCACCAAGTTTCAATGTAACTGTTCAGACAGGCGAGGGCGGCAATGGTGAGTCAACAGGCTCAGGCTCATATGTAGCAGGTGATGTTGTTGAGGTTGCTGCTGCAATTCCGCAGGACGGCTATATGTTCTCTCATTGGGAGAATGTTGACTCCTACGGTGACGGCACAGGAATTTCAATGGCTAACGAGTATTACTGGAATACCACATTTGAAATGGTTGACCGTTATGCTGCTGTTTGTGATACTATGTACAACAAGGGTATTACAACAATTTTTGACGGCGGCTGCTCCATAGCTTCTGCATATACTTCAAAGTGGAATTATGATTTTAATGAAAATGTAATCAGTGCAGGTGCTAATAATAAGGATTCTTATTCTACGATTGTTAATAATTATGGCGAAGCTGTAAAGGATGCACTTGCTGATTATAAGGGTGGTACTGTTGTTGCTGCAAACTGTTCCACAGACGGACTCTATGCAACATTTGTTTCACCTGAAGAAAATGATGATATTCAGACTAAGTATGATGAGGTCTATAAGGCTCTTGCTGACGGAAAGATTCAGCTTGTTCCCGTTCAGAACGGCGCAGGCTATGATTTCTGCGAACTCTTTAATGAGGAAAAGGCTTCAAAGTGCTTAACGCTTAATGGTTGGTTTATTGAGGCTCAGAGAACACAGTGATAATCGTTTGAATATTAAATACAAAAGGTTATAAATAAACACCATAAGGTATAAGACCTTATGGTGTTTTTCTGTATTATGCACTAATTTATAACTCTGTTTCATTAAGCTTTCTGCCCATAAGCACGCCCATAACACTCGCCATCATCAGTCCGCGTGTCCAGCCTGAGCTGTCACCAAGGCAGTGAAGTCCCTTTATGTTTGTATTAAGACTTTCATCCATCTTAACCTTGTTGCTGTAAAATTTCAGCTCGGGACTGTAAAGCAGTGTTTCGGTTGAAGCAAAGCCTGGCACAACCACATCAAGCATTTTTATAAATTCAATAATGTTGGTCATTGCTCTGTATGGCATTGCGGCTGTTATGTCGCCTGCAACAGCATCCTTCAATGTTGGCTTGACGTTGCTTTTTGACAGCTCATACTGCCATGTTCTTTTACCGTCAAGTATATCACCGAAGCGCTGAACCATAATTTTGCCTGCACCCAGCATATTGGTCAGCTCACCGACCTTTTGCGCATATTCAATTGGCTGATTAAAAGGCTCGGTGAAATTATGGCTTACAAGTATGGCAAGATTGGTGTTCTCGCTTTTTTTATCCTTATAGCTGTGACCGTTTACAACCGCAAGGTCGTTGTCATAATTTTCCTGTGCCACAAAGCCGCCGGGATTCTGGCAGAAGGTACGAACTTTATTTTTCCAGGGTCTTGGGTAGCCAATCAGCTTTGATTCGTACAGTGCTTCGTTGACCTTTTCCATAACCTCGTTGCGGCATTCAACCCTTACACCAATGTCAACCGTACCCGGCTTATGGGCAATTTCATGCTCTTCGCAAAGCTTTTCAAGCCAGTCGGCACCTCGTCTGCCTGTGGCAATCACGATTTCATCAGCAGTAATAATTTTGTCACTGCCGTTATCATCAATGATTACGCCCTTGCACACAGTATCCTCAATAATAATGTTTTTACATTCTGTCTGGAAGAGCATATCCACTCCGTTGTCAGCAAGATGCGTCTGAATTTTATAATAAAGTTCCTGCGCTTTTTCCGTGCCGAGATGACGGATAGGGCAGTCCACAAGCTTTAAGCCTGCTTTAATTGCATTTTTTCTTATTTCCTTGATAGCGTCGCCTGTGCCGATGCCTTCAATTTTGCTGTCTGCACCGAATTCAAGATAAATTTTGTCTGTGTAATCAATAAGCTCCTGTGCAAAATCCTCTCCGATAAGTGTCGGCAAATCTCCGCCAACCTCATAGCTCAGGCTCAGCTTACCGTCGGAGAATGCGCCTGCACCTGAAAAGCCTGTGGTAATAGCACAGCTTGGCTTGCAGTTGACACAATGTCCTGTTTCACTTTTCGGGCAGTGTCTTTTTTCAACAGGCTTGCCTTTTTCAATAAGCAGTATTTTCTTTTTTGAATTTCTTTTAATTAATTCAAGTGCCGTAAAAATGCCTGCCGGACCTGAGCCGACTATTATTAAATCATAATCCATTTTCATTCTCCTAAAAATATACTTGCATCAAAAAAGAGCAGGCTGTAACAGTCTGCTCTTTTTATCAACTATTACAATCCATACTATCATATATTTTAAGTCTTGTCAAATGAATTAGTGTTTGCATATGACGTTTTATTCTGTTATACTATACTTAAATATATAATGGAGCGAAATATGGAAAATTCAGATTCATTAAAGGAAATACTCAATAAAACAGGCAAATATACAGGCTTGACTGTGGGCAGCTCAATGCTTCCGCTTATTCATCATCAGAAAGATAACATTATTGTTATTAAAAATGAGGGCAGGTTGAAAAAATACGATGTTCCTGTTTATGTTCTGCCAAGCGGTAAATATGTGATGCACCGTGTTCTTAAGGTGTGCGATGATCACTACGTTATTGCAGGTGATAATCTGTTGAAAAAGGAATATGTAACAGACGATATGATTTGCGGCGTGCTTGTCGGCTTTTATAAGGACGGAAAGCGCTATATTGACTGTCAGAATTCCGTGCCTTATAAAATATATTCAAAAATATGGGCGGATTTGTTCCCAATCAGACCGGCACTCCTTTTTATTCCGAGATGTATTGGCTGGGCAAAGCGTCATATTTTTAAACGAGGGGACAAATAGTTTTAATGGATAATAAAAGGAAAATCAAAAAATCTGATAGAAATGTTATAAAATGGATTTTTAATGTTTGTCGGGCACAGATTCCTGCGGTGATTTTTATTATAGCATTCAATGTTGTGCAGGGCGTTACATCGGTTTTGTTTGCCAATTTTTCAAAAAATGTTATAGATGGTGCTACTGTACACGGCGAAATGAAATATGTTGTTAAGTATGCAGTTATGCTTTTGGGTGTTGTTTTACTTCAGCTTACCATAAATGTTGTGCGTAACTCCATAGCAGAGAGGTGTAAGGCAAGGCTTGATGTTATCTTCAGAAGCTATATACTTGACAGAATTATGAAAAAGGATTATGCCGCTGTTACAAAATATCATACCGGCGAATTGCAGAACAGGCTTTTCAATGATGTTAATGTTGTGACAGACGGCTTCACCAAAATTCTGCCGAACTCTGTTTATTTTGTTACAAGGCTTGTAAGCTCGCTGATTTATTTAATTATTATTGACAAAATCTTTGCACTTGTTTTTGTAGTGGGCGGACTTGTTGTTTTTGCAACGGCTCAGCTTTTCAGAAAGCAGCTTAAGGCTCTTCACAAAAAGGTTCAGGAAACGGAGGGTGAAACACGTTCCTTTGTTCAGGAGCTTGTTATTAATCTGCTGGCTGTCAAGGCTTTTTCTGTTGAGGACAAAATGCGTGAAAATGCGGATGAACTGCAGGAGAAAAATTATAAGGCAAGGATAAAAAGGCGTAATTTCAGTATTGTAGCAAATGCAGGCTTAGGTGCTGTCTTTAATGTCGGCTCGGTGTTTGCAATCTTTTTCGGTGCTTACAGAATTCTTATGGGCACAATGACCTACGGAACGGTTACGGCTATGATTCAGCTTGTCAATCAGGTGCAGGTGCCTTTTGCATCATTATCGGGAGTAATGCCGCAGTATTTTTCTATGATTGCATCTGCGGAACGTATTATGGAGCTTGACAATCTTGCGGATGAGGTTGATTTGAACAGCCGTGATTATGACAGAAATAAGATATACAGCAGCTTGAAGTCAATCTGCTTCAAAGATATCAGTTTTAAATATGACAGGGATATGATTCTGGATGATACATCACTGTCCATTGCTAAAGGCGATTTTGTTGCCATAATGGGTATATCGGGTATCGGCAAAAGCACCCTGCTGAAGCTGCTTTTAGGGGTGTTCAATGCTCAGTCGGGTGAGATTTATATTGACTGTGCTGACGGCAGAGTACCTGTTGACAGGCATACAAGAAAGCTTTTTACATACGTGCCTCAGGGCAATATGCTGATTTCAGGCACAATCAGAGATAATCTTACTTTTGTAAATGACGATGTTACCGAACAGGAAATTGAGGATGCGGTAAGAATAAGCTGTGCAAAGCAGTTTATTGACGAGCTGCCTATGGGTATAGAAACTGTTATAGGTGAAAAGGGGCTCGGTCTTTCGGAGGGTCAGGTGCAGCGCCTTGCCATAGCAAGAAGTCTTCTTTCCAAAGCACCTGTTTTACTGCTTGACGAGGCAACCTCAGCCCTTGATGAAGAAACGGAAAAGCAGTTTTTAACGAATCTGAGAGAAATGAGCAATGTAACCTGTATCATTGTGTCGCATAAAAAGGCGGCACTTGAAATATGCAATAAGCACATTCAGATAAATAACGGAAAGATTGTTGAGGGATAATTATGTTATTAACAAGATGGAGCAGAAGCTTTGACAGAGAACATCCGCTGCCCGAATACCCAAGACCGCAGTTTGTGCGTGACAGCTATCTGAGCCTGAACGGCACGTGGAAGTATGTTATTAAAAGCAACAGCGGCAGACCTTTGAGGTATCTGGCGGATATTACCGTTCCCTTTTCACCTGAAACGGAGATTTCGGGTGTATGCAGAGCATTAAAGCCGACTGAATATCTTTTCTATTTAAAAACCTTTACCCTGCCAGAGGGCTTTAATAAGGGCAGAGTGTTTGTCAATTTCGGTGCAGTTGACCAGCTTGCAGAGGTTTTTCTCAACGGAAAGAAGGTGGGTGAGCATAAGGGCGGATATACACCTTTCAAATTTGAGCTTACAGAGTATCTGATTGAGGGAGAAAACAAATTAGAGGTCAAGGTGCAGGATTTCACCGACACCCGTTCCTACTCAAGAGGTAAGCAGAAAACAAAGCGCGGCGGTATCTGGTATACGGCACAAAGCGGAATATGGCAGTCCGTGTGGCTTGAATCAACACCTGTCGAATTTCTTGAGTCTGTTAAGATTACTCCTGATTATGATAACGAGCAGGTCAGCTTTGAATATTTCGGCACGGATGATGTTGAGGTTATGATTTATGACGGCGATACATTGATTGCCGATACTACCGATAAAACTGTTAAAATTCCTGATTTTAAATCCTGGGCACCTGAAAGTCCGTTTCTTTATGACGTTGTGTTCAAGGCTTGCGGTGAAACAATCAAATCCTATTTCGGAATGCGTAAATTTTCCGTCGGTGTTGATGATAAAGGCATTAAAAGACTGTTTCTGAATAATAAACCATATTTCCATAACGGTCTTCTTGACCAGGGCTATTATTCCGATGGTTATCTGACTCCGCCTACAAATCAGGCTATGGAAAATGATGTGCTCTTCGCAAAAAAAGCAGGCTTTAATATGCTGAGAAAGCATATTAAAATTGAGCCGCTTTTATGGTATCATTACTGCGACGTCAATGGTATTCTGGTTTGGCAGGATATGGTAAACGGCGGCGGTGAATACGGCTTAGAGGTTTCTGTTCTTCCTTTTGTGAATATCACACTGGATGACAGAAATTATAGAAATTTCCACCGTACTGACAAAGAGGGGCGTGACCTCTACTATCAGGAGCTGAATGAAACCATTAACCATTTATACAATTGCCCCTGCATTGCAATGTGGGTACCCTTTAATGAGGGCTGGGGACAGTTTGACAGTGCCAAGGCATATGAAATGGTTAAAAAGCTTGACCCCACACGTGTTGTTGATACAACATCAGGCTGGCACGATATGGGTGCAAGCGATGTGATTTCAAAGCATATTTACTTTACTCCCATTCGTGTTAAGACAGGCAACAGACCGTATGTTCTTTCTGAGTTCGGCGGTTTCAGTATGAAAATACCGAACCATACTTTTAATGATAAAATGTTCGGTTATAAAATCTATAATTCAAAAGCATCACTTACAAATGCTTATGAAAAGCTTTATAACAATGTCATCATTCCTCAGATAAAGAAGGGTCTTTCAGCAGCGGTTTATACACAGGTAACCGATGTTGAGGATGAGCTTAACGGCTTAATGACCTATGACAGAGAGATTGTTAAAATTGATATTGAAAAGCTTAAAAAGATTAATGAAAGGGTTAAATTATAATGAAAGCAACAGTTAAAACAAATAAAGGCGATATGAGATTTGAGCTTTATCCGCAGTACGCACCAAAGGCAGTTGAAAACTTTTCAACACACGCTAAAAACGGCTATTATAATGGCTTGATTTTCCACAGGGTTATCAAGGACTTTATGATTCAGGGCGGTGATCCCACAGGCACAGGCTGCGGCGGTGAATCCATCTGGGGCAAAAGCTTTGAGGATGAGTTTTCCATTGAAGCACGTAATTACTACGGTGCACTTTCAATGGCTAACAGCGGTCCGAATACCAACGGCTCACAATTTTTTATTGTGCAGGCTAAGTCTGTTCCCGATTCACTCCTTTCACAGATGGAGGGTTTAAAGGATAACGGCTATCCGCAGGAGGTTATAGATAAGTATAAAGAGGTCGGCGGAACACCATGGCTTGATTTCCACCATACTGTTTTCGGTATGATTACCGACGGCTGTGATGTTCTTGAGGATATTGCTGCCACAAGAACAGGTATGGCAGATAAGCCTGTATATGATGTTGTGATTGAAACAATTGAAATAGAGGATTAATTATGACAAATTAAACCCCCATTGCTGAGTATAATCAGTAGTGGGGGTTTGTTTTGACTATATATGTTGATGTGCTTTTTGTGCTGAATTTTTTTATTACATATCTTCTGCTTCTGCTGACGAAATCACTTATTAAATTCACGTCAAAAACAGGCAGGCTGCTTATAGGTGCGTTAATCGGCGGTGTGTATTCTTTAGTTATTCTTGCACCTGATCTGAATTTTCTTGTTTCGCTTTTTGGTAAGCTTTTAGCATCTGTGCTGATAGTCGTTGCCTCCTTTGACATAAAAAGATTGACCGTGTTTTTCAAAACACTTGTCTGCTTTTATTTTTCAAATATGCTTTTTCTCGGCATTATTCTTGCATTATGGCTGTGGATAAAGCCAAAGGGAATTGTTGTTAACAACGGCATACCTTATTTTTCAATCCCTGCAGGCACGCTTTTGGTGCTCGCTCTGGCAGCGTATATCATTTCAATCCTTATTATAAAGCTATATAATTATACAATTTCCAAAAAAGAAATTTATTCTTTAACAATTGTAGCGGGAGAGGAAAAAACGCACCTGTTTGCCTTTCTTGACAGCGGAAATAAGCTCACTGAGCCTTTTTCAAATTACCCTGTTATTATTGTTGATAAAAGTAAAATTCATTTTGAAACGCAGCGCATTATACCTTATAACACAGTGGGAGGTGAGGGTATGCTTCAGGCATTCAAGCCTGATAAGGTCATCATTTCAAACGGTAAAAAATCCTTTGAAAGTGACAGTGTTTATGTAGCTGCAGGCAGTGTGGACTCCAAGGAATTTTCAGCTATACTGAATCCACAGTTATTAAATATTTGAGGTGATATTGTGTTGAAGAAAATAAAAAGATTTTTATTAAGACTGTTTAAAAAGCAGAAATGCTATTACATAAACGGACCCGAAACCCTGCCTCCGCCTCTTCCCAAGGAAACGGAGCAGAAAATTATGCAGGAGTTAGCACAGGGCGATAATTCAAACAGAGAGCTGCTTATTACGCATAATCTCAGGCTTGTTGTCTATATTGCAAAAAAGTTTGAATCCAAAACAACCTCAACGGAGGATTTGGTTTCAATCGGTACAATCGGTCTGATGAAAGCGGTCAAAACCTTTAATCCCGAAAAAAATATCAAGCTGGCAACCTATGCTTCAAGATGTATTGAAAATGAAATTTTAATGCATCTCAGAAAGGTAAACAATATGAAAGCGGAAATGAGCTTTGATGAGCCTCTTTCCGTTGACTGGGACGGCAATGAGCTGACTTTGCGTGATGTTCTGGGAACTGAGCCTGATGATGTTTTTGAACCTATTGAGTATACAGACGAAAAGCGTCTACTGCTTAAAACAGTAAACGCTCTGCCTGAAAAAGAAAGAAATCTGATGATTATGCGCTTTGGTCTTAACGGCACGGAAAGCCATACCCAAAAGCAGCTTGCCGACCGCCTCGGCATATCTCAGTCCTACATCAGCCGTCTTGAAAAAAAGATACTTGATAAAATTAAGACTGAAATGCTCAGACAGGCGGTTTAGCCTGATTAATCTTTTTCTGCGGTTCTGCCGTTAAATAACAGACTGATGCACCAGATTGCAGCAAGTCCTACGATGCAGTAAATGATTCTTGCAAATACAGAATCCTGACCGCCGCAGATCCATGCGACCAAATCGAATTTGAAAAGTCCGATAAGTCCCCAGTTAATTCCGCCTATGATATTAAGAATTAAAGCTATGTTATTGACTATTTTCATTTTAATCACTCCAAAAATTAAGTCACAGATAGTATTGGCTATCTGTGACTTATCTATTCATTTGATTTTTATTAAATTTTTGAAATGATTATTTCACATTTGCCGTTAATGGTGTATTCACCATAGTTAGCAGGTACAAAAAAGCTGTCACCCTTTTTGAAGACTCTGCCGTTAAGCTCACCATTTCCGTCAACAACCAAAATATGGTTAAAGCTCTTTTCATCTGCGAAAAGTGTTGCGCTTTCTTTAACATCATAGTGATGAACTGTGAATAAATCACATTCGGTCAATAGGGTTTCAATATAGCTGCCTTTATCAACAGGCTCACCCATAGGCTTAATGTCATACTTAGGCGGCTCTGTAACCGATACATCAACAGCTTTTTTGATGTGAAGCTCTCTGGGCTTGCCGTCTGCACCCACTCTGCCGTAATCATAAACTCTGTATGTAGTGTTGGAATTCTGCTGGATTTCTGCAACAAGTATGCCCTTGCATATTGCGTGAACTGTGCCTGCCTCAATGAAAAGCAAATCACCCTTTTTTACCTTAACGCTGTTCAGAACATCTGTGAGGGTGTTGTTTTCAATTGCCTTTGCAAATTCCTCGCTGCTGATTTTTTCTTTAAATCCATAAATCAGCTGTGCATCCTCAGCGGCATCAAGCACATACCATATTTCGGTTTTGCCGAATTCACCCTCAACTCTCTGCGCATATTCATTGTTCGGGTGCACCTGAATGGATAAGTTGTCCTTAGCGTCAATCAGTTTTATTAAAATAGGAAAATAAGGGAAATCCGCAGCCCTTGTTCCCACAACCTTAATGCTGCCTGCTTCATTGATTACATCATCAAGGCTCTTTCCGTCAAATTCACCGCCGTCGATTGTGTTTTTGCCGTCCTTGTGGCAGGAAAGCATCCAGCCTTCTGCAACCTTGTCATAATCGCAGTCAAAGCCAAAATCTGTTTTTAATTTTGTACCGCCCCAAAGATAATCTTTAAATACGGGATTTAACTTTAAAATATCCATAATCAGTTCCTTTATTTATATGTTTTTTTATATAATAGCAAATTTTATCTATACTTTCAATTGAAAATAGTGTAAAATATATCTATTAATTTTGGAGTTTTTTGTTATGAATGTTGTAGATGTTCAAAATTTAACACTGTCATTTGGTGAAAATACACTTTTTTCCAATGTTTCATTTGATATTAAGGATAAAGAAAAGGTCGGCTTTGTGGGTGTCAACGGTGCCGGTAAAACCTCGCTGTTTAAAATCATAACAGGTGAGTACCTGCCTGACAGCGGCAACTGCTTTATGTCAAAAAATATCCGCCTCGGCTATATGGAGCAGCATACCTGCTCTGATGAGAGAACAATCTGGGACGAGCTTGTCAGTGTTTTTGATGACCTTATCAAAATGGAGAAAGAGCTGGAGGAGCTTGCACAAGAGCTTACAGTCAATCATTCAAAGCAGCTGATTGAAAGGCAGGACTATCTGACAAATGAATTTAATATGCAGGGCGGCTTAACCTACAAATCCATGACACGCTCGGCATTAATCGGTCTTGGCTTCAGCGAGGATGATTTTAATAAATCAACCAAAACACTTTCAGGCGGTCAGCGTTCAAAGCTGATACTTGCCAAACTGCTTTTGTCAAAGGCAGATTTTCTTTTGCTTGATGAGCCTACAAACCATCTTGATATTTCCGCTATTCAGTGGCTTGAGGAGTTTTTGAAAAACTTTAACGGCGCCTGCCTTATTATATCCCACGACAGATATTTTCTTGATAAAATCACAGACAAAACCATTGAGCTTGAAAATAAAAAAATCCGTTCCTATAAGGGTAACTATTCCACCTTCCTCATAAAAAAAGAGGCGGAGCAGAAGGCAATTGAGGATAAGTATAAAAATGATATTGCCGAGATTGAACGTCTTGAGGGCATTATTGCCCAGCAAAGACAGTGGAACAGAGAAAAGAACATTAAAACTGCCGAAAGCAAAGAGAAGGTAGTTGAGCGTATAAAAACACAGCTTGTTGTGCCTGACAGTAAGGTTGAAAAAATCCGCTTTGATTTCACCCCCAAATGTGTGTCGGGAGAGGATGTCTTAGAGGTCAACGGACTTTCCAAATCCTTTAACGGCAATCAGATTTTTTCAGATGCAAGCTTTTATGTGAAAAGGGGAGAAAGGGTATTTCTTCTCGGTGACAACGGCTGCGGCAAAACCACACTTTTAAAAATTCTTATGGGTGATTTAAGTCGTGATGACGGCACCTTTAAATTCGGTCAGTCCTTGATGACAGGCTATTTCGACCAGGTACAGGCAAAGCTGGATTTAACCAAAACCGTTATTGATGAGGTGTGGACAAACTTTCCTTATATGACCGAAACAAGGGTGAGGAATGCACTTGCCGCCTTTCTGTTTAAGGGAGAAGAGGTTTTCAGACCTCTTGAGGTCTGCTCAGGCGGTGAGCGTGCCCGTGTGGCACTGCTTAAGCTTATGCTCGGCGGCTTTAATTTTTTGCTGCTTGACGAGCCTACCAATCATCTTGATGCTTTTTCCCGTGAGGAGCTTGAGAATACTTTGCTTAACTATCAGGGCACAATGCTGATTGTGTCCCATGACAGATATTTTATCAACAAGCTTGCCACACGTATTGTTGAATTGACACCAAACGGCTGCAACAGCTATATCGGCGGTTATGACGAATATGCAGAGCGAAGATATGTGCCCACTGCCGAAAAGACAAAAGCCGATAAACCAAAGGTGAATGATTATAAGCTGAAAAAAGAAAGACAGAGCAATCTCAGAAAGCTCACAACAAAGAGCAAAAGACTTGAAGAAGAGATTGAAAGTATTGAGCTTGAAATTGAGGAAACACAGGAAAAGCTCAATTCTGCAGGCTATGAGGAGCTTATGGAATTAACAAAGCAGCTTGATGATTTGACAGTTAAAAGAGATACACTCTATTCTGACTGGGAGCAGACAGCTATAGAATTAGAGGCGTATAATTCATAATAAAGTACAGGAGATTTTTATGTCAGCCGTAGTTGTAATAGGTGCAGGGGCAGCAGGGCTTTTGTGCAGTGCTAAGCTTGCACAGAGGGGCTTTGAGGTTACATTGCTTGAAAAAATGAACAGACCTGCAAGAAAGCTGATGATAACAGGAAAGGGCAGATGCAATGTAACAAATGCCTGCTTTGAGCTTGATGATTTAATATCAAACGTGCCAACCAATCCGCGTTTTATGTATTCGGCTTTTTCCAATTTTATGCCGTATGACACAATGGCGCTTTTTGAGGAGCTTGGCGTTCCTCTAAAAATCGAAAGGGGCAACCGTGTTTTCCCTCAAAGCGACAAGGCTGTGGATATTGTGGACGCTCTTGTTAAATACTGTAAAGACAGTGGTGTTCATATCATTCAGGCAGAGGCTAAGTCATTTGAATGTGAAAACGGAATTGTCAAAGCTGTTGTGCTTGCGGATAAATCAAACATTCCCTGTGACAGGGTTGTCGTTGCCACAGGCGGTAAAAGCTACCCCTTAACAGGCTCAACAGGTGACGGATATATTCTTGCAAGATCCGTGGGGCATAAGGTCACAGCAATCAAGCCAAGCCTTGTGCCGTTAGTTTGTTCTAATAATTTTGTGCCAAAGCTGCAGGGCTTGTCACTGAAAAATATTTCTGTTACGCTTTTTGAAAATGAAAAGGAAATATTTACCGATTTCGGTGAAATGATTTTTACCCATTACGGTATGTCGGGTCCTGTTATTCTTTCAGCATCAAGCCATATAAGAAATATGGGTAAAAAGGATTATAAAATAGAAATTGATTTTAAGCCTGCACTTGATTTGCAGACACTGGATAAGCGGCTGCAAAAGGATTTTTCTGAATTTTCCAATAAAGATTTTATAAATTCTTTGTCAAAGCTGTTGCCTAAAAAACTGATTCCTGTTATAGTTTTAATCAGCGGTATTTTACCGAATACCAAATGTAATCAGATTACCAAGGAACAGCGTCAGGCTCTGGCACATTTGCTTAAGCATTTTACGGTTAATGTCAGTGGCTTCCGCCCTGTTGAGGAGGCAATTATTACCTCAGGCGGTGTTGATGTTAAGGAGCTTGACCCGAAAACAATGAAATCAAAAATTGTTGATAATCTCTATTTTATCGGTGAGGTTATTGACGTTGATGCATATACAGGCGGCTTTAATCTGCAGATTGCATTTTCTACTGCGGCTGTGTGTGCTGAAAATATGGAATAAAGAGAGGCAGTTTTATGATTAATGTAGCGATTGACGGACCTGCCGGTGCAGGTAAATCAACCATTGCCAGGGCGGCAGCCAAGGAGCTTGGCTTTATTTATGTTGACACAGGTGCACTCTACCGAACGATTGCACTCAGTGCAGTAAGGTGCGGTGCTGTCAGTGACAATGAAAAAATAATTACTATGCTTAATGATATAACGGTTAAGCTTGGCTTTGCCGATGACGGCAGCCAGTGTGTTTATCTCAATGGCGAGGATGTTTCGTCACTTATCAGAACACCTGAAATATCAATGGCAGCGTCAAAGGTTTCTGCAATACCTGAGGTTAGGGCGTTTCTGCTGGATCTTCAGCGTGATATTGCAAAGGAAAATCATGTTATTATGGACGGACGTGACATTGCTTCCGTTGTTCTGCCGGATGCCAAGCCTAAAATCTTTCTGTTTGCATCTCCTGAATGCAGGGCTGAAAGAAGATATAAGGAGCTTGTGGAAAAGGGTGAGGATGTCACATACGAGGATGTGCTTGCTGATGTTAACCGGCGTGACTATCAGGATTCTCACCGTGAGATTGCACCTCTTAAGCCCACAGAGGAATCTGTTATGGCTGATACATCGGAGCTTGATTTGCAGCAGTCCATTGAACTGATAATTCGTATTATTAAGGAGAATATGTAATGAAGGAATTTGACTACTCTCAGGTAAAGCATTATAAGCTTTATAATTTCATTAAGGTTATTTTCAGACCGCTTGTTAAAATTGTTTATCACACAAAGTTCAAGGGGCTTGAAAATGTGCCGACAGACCGGAATAACTACATAGTTGCAATCAATCACACCTGTGCCGTTGACCCGATTTTTGTTGCCTGCCCCAAGCAGGTTCCTCCGCTTCACTTTATGGCGAAGGTTGAGCTTTTTAAAAATCCGTTTGCAGCTTGGTTTGTTACACATATGTATGGCTTTCCTGTTAAAAGGGGCAAGGGCGATACCTCGGCAATTGACTACGGCATCAAAATCATTGAAGAGGGTCATGTAATGGCAATTTGCCCTGAGGGCAAGCGCATTAAGGATAAAAACGGTGTTCCGCAGAAAGCCAAGGCAGGTGTGGCAGTTATCGCCAAGGCAACAGGTGCGGATGTTCTTCCTGTTGCAATTTGCTGCAACGGCAAAATCAAGCCGGGCAGCCATGTAACTGTTTCCTACGGCAAACTGATAAAAAACAGTGAGCTCGGTCTTGACAAAGAGGAAGTAGGACCGCACGATATTAAAGATGCAGCAAATATGGTAATGGCTAAAATTACCGAGCTTTGGGAGGCTGAATGCAAATCATGATTAAGCTTGCAAAAACAGCAGGATTCTGCTTTGGTGTTGACAGAGCAGTCAATCTTGTTTATGAGCTTGTTGAAAAGGGCGAAAAGGTTTGCACATTGGGACCTATTATTCATAATTCACAGCTTGTGTCTGACCTTGAAAGCAGGGGCGTCAAAATTATTGATGATATATCGCAGTGCCCTGACGGCTATACTGTTGTTATCAGAACACACGGTGTGGAAAAATCGGTTATTGACAGTGCGGCTGACAGTCAGGTTAATTATATAGATGCGACCTGTCCCTTTGTTTCAAAAATTCACAGGATTGTAAGTGAGCAGCAGGAGGGAACAGTTACACTTATTGCAGGTGATGAAAATCATCCTGAGGTTATGGGTATCCGATCCTACTGCAAGGGCAGAAGCTTTGTTTTCAAAAATGAGGACGAGCTCAACTCTATACTGAAAAATAATAGTCTTATTGACGAAAAATCGTTGATTTGTGTTTCTCAAACCACATTTTCTTTAAAAGAATGGAAAAAATGCGAGAAAATTCTAAAAAAACTATATACAAATTGCAAAATTTATAGTACAATATGTAATGCTACAGCCGACAGGCAGGAGGAAGCGGCTTCCATTTCGGAGGAGGCAGACGCTATGATTGTCATCGGAGGTAGACATTCATCTAACACCTGTAAGCTCAGGGATGTTTGCAAAGCCAAGGCAGATACCTATTTGATAGAAACCGCCGACGAGCTGCGCGATATTGACCTCAGTCATTATAAGGTAGTTGGTGTTACTGCGGGGGCTTCGACACCCTCGGTTATTATCAAGGAGGTACTAAAATCCATGTCCGAAGAAATTATTGAAAAGGAAGTTGAAACAGCTGATTCAGTTGTGGAGACAGCAGATACCGCTGATAAGGCTACTGAGCCTGCTGTCAAAGCATCTGCTGATGGTGAGGCAACCTTCGAAGAAATGCTTGAAGAATCATTCAGGGAAGATGAAAACAGCAAGGTAGTAAAAGGTACAGTTGTTAACATTACCCCAACAGAGGTTTTCGTTGATGTTGAGGGTAGAAAGCAAACCGGTGTTATCGCTTTTGATGATTTGTCATCAGAGCCAATTACTAAGCCAGAGGATGCTGTTAGCATTGGTGATGAGCTTAGCCTTGTTATTATGAAAACTGATGACAGCGAAGGTGTGCTCAAGCTTTCTAAGAAGCTTGTTGACCAGTTTAAGGGCTGGGAGGACATTGTTGCTGCCAAAGAAAATGATGAAGTACTTGAGGGTACTGTTACCGCTGTTGTTAAGGGCGGTGTAATTGTTGTTGCAAAGGGTACAAGAGTATTTGTTCCTGCATCACTTACAGGTGTTGCACGCGGACAGGAGCTTGATATTCTTAAAAATACAACAGCTCGTTTCAAAATTATTGATATCAATAACGCAAGACGCCGTGCAGTCGGCTCCATCAAGGTTGTTGCCAATGAGGAAAGAAAGGCTCAGCAGGAGGCTCTTTGGGCTTCTCTTGAAGAGGGTCAGAAATTAAACGGAACAGTTAAGTCACTTACAAGCTACGGTGCTTTTGTTGACATTGGCGGTATGGACGGTATGATTCATATCAGCGAGCTTTCATGGAACAGAATTAAGCATCCGTCAGAGGTTGTTAAGGTTGGCGATGTTGTTGAGGTAACAATCAAGAGCCTTGACGAAGAGAATAAGAAGATTTCTCTCGGCTTCAAGAAGATTGAGGATAACCCATGGGAGATTCTTAAGAGAGATTATCCTGTCGGCACAGACTGTAAGGCAAAGATTGTTTCAATCGCTGCTTTCGGTGCATTTGCAAACATTATCCCCGGTATTGACGGCTTAATTCATATCAGCCAGATTTCATGGGAAAGAGTTAAGACACCTGCTGATGTACTCAGCGTTGGTGATGAGGTTGACGTTAGAATTATTGATGTTGACTACGACAAGAAGAGAGTTTCTCTTTCAATGAAAGAGCTTATTGCAAAGCCTGAAGAAACAGTTGCTGTCCTTGCTGATGAGGATGACGCTGAATAATAAGGCTACATATAAAAACAAAAGGCAAGGATTTGTTCCTTGCCTTTAATACTGTTGATAAAGTGGACTGAACCACGCACAATAATAAATTGACGTATGTTATTGAAGTATCGTGGGGGATAGAGTCCTCGACATCCTGCTAACGCATTAACTATTTAAAAGCCTTGCAATTATAGTAATTGCAAGGCTTTTGTGCGCTTTTCGTTTTTTGTTCGGAAGCGGTACCATCGTACAGCAATCCTCACAAAAAAACGAAATTCAGTTCCATTTCTCAACAGTATTTATTATATTTTTTAATTGAAAATTGAATTAATCAGATTCTGATAAATTTCTGTGGGGTTTTGCTGGAATTTATCTCTTATCAGCTCTGCCTGTGCCATTGTGGGGACATTAAGCGTAAGAACCATAAAGTCCTTATCAATATCACTTACGTGCATCGTGATTTCAAAGCAATTCTTTTTTTCTTTGATTTCCACCTTGTTTTCTTTTTTATTTATTTCGCGTTCGGCAAGCTTTCTTACCAGCTCAATGCTTTTTTCTCTTATTGTTATAGGAAGGTCCTTTTCAACAATATCAACGGCAAATTTACAGTCCTTGCTTATTTCAAGATAGCCGTTTTCATTTTCTGTAAAATGTCCCTTTTTTATCATTTTTGAAATAGCGTTTGAAACCTCAAAATAGTTGGCAATCTTGCCGTCAACAATAGCATCTATTATATTCTGTGCTGTTATCTTTTCCTCGCAGTTGGCAAGAATATAACAGACTAATATTGATATTGCAGAGCTTGAGCGCAGACCGCCGTCCTCAATTCCTGCTGTAAATGCATCAAAATCAAGAGAAGGATTATATTCCTTGTCCATTATCTCACCGTTCCTTTGTTTATTATTACAATTTTTGACGAATAATATAATAGCACATATTTGTTAATCTTGCAATCAATTCTTATTTGTGCTATAAATATAATAGAAAAATTTTCTAAAGGAGAATATTAAAATGACAGAAATTACAAAAGATACCATTATCGGTGATATTTTAGACATTTGCCCTGATGCAGCACCTCTCTTTTTAGAGATTGGTATGCACTGCCTTGGCTGCCCCGCATCAAGAGGTGAAACTGTTGAGCAGGCTTGTATGGTTCACGGCACAGATGCTGATGAGCTTGTTGAAAAGCTCAATGCATTTATGTCAGAGAAATAATGCAGTCATTATCAAAAAGATTGTCTGCTGTTGCAGATCTTGTTAAAAAAGATTCTGTAATTGCAGACATCGGCACTGACCACGGCTATATTCCTGTTTATCTTTATAAAGCAGGAGTAATAAATGGTGCAGTGGCAGCCGATGTTAATGAAAAACCTTTATCCTCCTGCGAAGCTCTTGTTATGCAGGAGGAGCTTTCTGCTGTGATAAAAACAAGATTGTCAAACGGGCTGGATCATATTTTGCCTGATGAATACGATACGGTTATTATTGCAGGTATGGGCGGTGAACTGATTGCCGATATCCTTTCAAGAGCAGATGTCAGGGATAAACATATTATATTAAACCCTATGACACATCCCGAAATAGCCCGTAAATATCTGTATGATAACGGATTTGATATTAACAATGATATAATTGTCAAAGACGGCAGGCATTATTATTCCGTATTTGATGCGAGGTATACAGGTGAAATCCTGCCAAAATCAAAAGCAGATTATTACCTTGGAAATATTAAGGATTTTTCAAATAAAGAATATTTTGAGCATCTTTTGAATTATCTTAATAATAAGCTTAAGTCAGGTGAAGACCTAAAGGATGTTATCAAAGCTGTGGAGGAAAAGCTATGACAACCGTTAAAAATATTTATGACTACATAAATTCTGTTGCTCCGTTTGATTTGCAGGAGGAGTGGGATAATGCAGGCTTTTTGACAGGAGATTTTCGCAAAGAGGTTAAAACTGTGGTTATGGCGCTTGACCCTACGAAAGAGGCTTGTGAATTTGCTGCCGGTGTTAATGCTGATTTGCTTTTGACACATCATCCTGTTCTTTTCAAGGGTGCGAAAGAGATTATCAAAGGCTCTGCAATTTATACTCTTATCAATAATGATATTGCCCATATTGCTGCTCATACAAATTTTGATGTGGCTGACTGTGGTATTAATTTTAATCTTGCAAAGCTTTTACAGCTTGAAAATGTTTCAAAAATTGACGGCAGCTTTCTCGTAACAGGTGATTTGCCCCAGGCAATGAGTATTGACGATTTAACACAATATGTCAGCGATGTGCTTGATTGTAACGGCATAAGATATACCGATACCGACAGGCTCATAAAAACGGTTGCTCTGGGCGGCGGTGCCTGTGAGGAATATATTGAGATTGCCGAGCCTTGCTCCGATTGCTTTATTACAGGGGATTTGAAATATCATCAAATGCTTGATGCAAAGGAACGTGGCTATGCACTTATATCTGCAGGTCATTTTGAAACAGAAAATAAACCATTTTTAATGCTTAAGGATATGCTTCAAAAGCTTTTCACAGATGTAGAGTTTATCATTGCGCCTGTGAATAATCCTATATTATCAATATAAAATAAGGAAAAATTATGGCACTTGACGGAATTTTTTTATACCATTTAAAAAACGAAATCGCTGATTTTGCAGTGGACAGCAGGGTTGATAAAATCTATCAGCCCTCAAAGGATGAGCTTGTTATCAACCTTCGTTCAAGGGAGGGGAGTAGGAGGCTCCTTTTGTCCTGCAATGCCGACAGTGCCAGAATTCATTTCACCGACTATCCGCCTGAGAATCCGCCTAAACCGCCTATGTTCTGCCTGCTGTTAAGGAAAAGGCTGACAGGTGCGTGGATAACCGATGTGATTCAGGAGGATTTGGAGCGTGTTGTAACAATCAAATTTTCGGGAACGGATGAGCTCGGTGATAAACGCTCCTATGCACTCATTGTTGAAATTATGGGCAGATATTCCAATATTATCTTTGTTGATGAAAACGGAAAAATTATCGATTCTTTAAAAAGAATTGATGAGAACAAATCACAGGTGCGTGAGGTTTTGCCGGGTGTTACATATGTTGCACCGCCAAAGCAGGATAAAAGGAATATCTTTACTGATGATATAGCTGATATTCAAAATCAGATTAAAGCATCAAATAAGACGGTCTATAAGGCTGTTATGGAAACGGTGAAGGGTGTTTCGCCGATTATCTGCCGTGAGGTTGAAAACGGCTTGACCCTTGAAGAATTTAAAAGCTGTGCTCAAAATCCTGTGCCGACTGTGGTAATTGTAGATACACCAAAGGATTTTGCTTTTATGAATATTCAGCAGTATGACGGTCTGGCTGAGATTAAGCATTATGATACCTTTTCACAGCTTCTCGACTATTTCTATTATGAACGTGTTCGCTTAATGCGAATTAAGGCACGCAGTGCAGATCTGTTCAAAAAGCTCACTACACTGCAGGAGCGTGCCGTAAGAAAGGCTGCCAACAGAGAACAGGAGCTTGAAAGCTGTAAGGATAAGGAAAACTTTAAGCTGTTCGGTGATTTGATTAATTCAAATCAATACAGGCTTGAAAAGGGTCAGGCTTATTATGATTTGGAAAATTATTATGATAATAATAGCTTAGTCAGAATCCCTGCCGACATTTTCTTAACACCTGCACAGAATGCACAAAAGTATTATAAGGAATACCGCAAAAAGCAGGTTGCAGAGGCTAAGCTGGTTGATTTTATCAATCAGGCGAAGGCTGAGGCAGAATATTTTGAAACGGTTATTGATGCGCTTTCCCGTGCGGAAACAGACAGCGAAATCAGTGAAATCAAAGCAGAGCTTTCATCACAAGGCTATCTGAAGAAGACTGCTGATAAAAAGAAACCTCCAAAGGCACTTAAGCCTATGCGTTTTAAAACACGTGATGGTCTCACTGTATGGGTTGGCAGAAATAATCTTATGAATGATCGCCTGACCATGAAAACAGCTAAAAATTATGATACCTGGTTTCACGTGCAGGACAGTGCAGGCAGTCATGTTATCTGCGAAACCTCGGGTGCTGAAATTACAGATGATGCCATTCATGATTGTGCGGTGCTTGCGGCTTATTACAGTAAAGCGAGAGCAAGCTCAAATGTTGCGGTTGATTATACGCTGATAAAGAATGTAAAAAAGCCAAATGGTGCAAAGCCGGGCTTTGTGGTTTATGACCCGTATAAAACGGAATTTGTTACCCCGACTATGGAAGAAACGGAGGGCTTGCGTGATGAATAATGTTGCAATTATTTTAGGTGCGGGAGCAGGCACACGAATGAAGGCTGACAAAAGCAAGCTGCTCCTTGAAATAAACGGAAAAACAGTTTTGGAGCGAACGGTTGAAACCTTTTCAAAAATAAAAGAAATCCATGAAATTATCGTTGTCTGCCGTGAAAGTGATTTGGACAGCTTTGAGAGTGTTCTTTCCGCATATAACATTTCATATTGCTTTGGCGGTGATACACGTCAGCAAAGCGTTATGAACGCTGTTGAAACGATTGATGAATGTGATTATCTTATCATTCATGATGGGGCAAGACCGCTTATTACGGAAAAAGAGATAAAAGACACGCTTGCAAGTGCCATTCAGAATGGTGCTGCCGCCGTTGGTGTTATGGTGAAGGACACAATTAAAGTGGTTGATTGTAACAAACAGATTGTTTCTACACCTGACAGGTCAACGCTTGTGTCCATAAGAACACCACAGATATTTGAATTTAAAATGTATGTTGATGCGGTTGAAAAGGCAAAGACTGACGGCAAGGACTTTACCGACGATTGTCAGTTGATTGAATATTTCGGAAAGCCTGTGTTCACTGTTATCGGTGACTACGGCAATATTAAAATTACTACACCCGAGGATTTGCCTATGGCAGAGGGTGTATTGAAAATGAGAGGTGAGCAGTAATGAGAATAGGTCACGGCTACGATGTTCATAAATTGGTTGAGGGAAGAAAATGCATTATCGGCGGTGTTGATATTCCAAGTTCTGTCGGTTTGCTTGGTCACAGTGATGCTGATGTGCTCCTTCACGCAATCAGTGATGCAATCCTTGGTGCTGCCGCTATGGGTGATATCGGTCATCTTTTCCCCGATACCGATGATAAGTGGAAGGGTGCAGACAGTCTTGAGCTGTTAAAAGAGGTTGTCAGACAGGTTAATGAAAAGGGCTATAAAATAGTCAATATAGATTCAACTATCCTTGCACAGACACCAAAAATGGCACCCTATATTTATGATATGAGATGTAATATTGCAAAGGCTTGCAGTGTTGCTGTTGATTGTGTTTCCGTGAAAGCAACTACCGAAGAGGGCTTGGGCTTTACAGGAGCTAAAGAGGGGATTGCTGCCCACGCTGTTTGCTTAATTGAATAGAATAAAATGCCTGTTTATGCTATACATTAGTATAAACAGGCTATAATTTTTGAATATTTTGTTAATACTCTTGACAAATGGAAAATTATTGCTAAAATAGTAATTGTTAGCACTCGAGGTGCTTGAGTGCTAACAATGAAATTGTAAAATATTTTTAGAGGTGATATTATGAATATTAAACCATTGGCAGATAAGGTTTTACTTAAATCCTTTGAGCCTGAGGAAACAACAAAGAGCGGTCTTATCCTTGCAGCGTCTGCACAGGAAAAGCCGGAAATGAGCGAGGTTGTTGCAGTAGGACCCGGTACTGAGGAAAACCCAATGACTGTTAAAGCAGGCGACAAGGTTATAACAAGCAAATACTCAGGCACTGAGGTTAAGGTTGACGGTGTTGAATACACCATTATTTCTGTAAGCGACATTCTTGCAGTTGTTGAATAATTTGAAAGGAAGATGTGAATTATGGCTAAGGATATAATTTATGGCGAGGAAGCTCGCAAGGCTCTGCAGGCAGGTATTGACAAGCTTGCAAATACAGTTAAAATCACACTCGGTCCAAAGGGACGCAATGTAGTGCTTGACAAAAAATACGGCTCACCGCTCATCACAAATGACGGTGTGACAATTGCAAAGGAAATCGAGCTTGAAAACCCATTTGAAAATATGGGTGCTCAGCTTGTTAAAGAGGTTTCATCAAAAACTAATGATGATGCAGGTGACGGCACAACAACCGCAACACTTCTTGCACAGGCTCTTGTTCGTGAGGGTATGAAGAATGTTGCTGCAGGTGCTAACCCAATGGCTGTTAAAAACGGCATTAAGGCTGCTGTTGATGCAACTGTTGAGGCTGTTAAGGCTAATTCTCAGCAGGTTAAGGGCTCAGGCGATATTGCCCGTGTAGCTACTGTTTCTGCTGCTGATGAGTATGTAGGCAATCTTATTGCAGATGCTATGGATAAGGTTTCTGCTGACGGCGTTATCACTATTGAGGAGTCAAAAACTGCTGAAACCGTTTGCGAGGTTGTTGAGGGTATGCAG
>DKYL01000009.1:0-15878 GCA_002493325.1 Ruminococcaceae bacterium UBA7101 | reverse complement strand
TCGTCGAGGGCATGCAGTTTGACCGTGGCTACATCAGCCCTTATATGGTAACGGATACCGATAAAATGGAAGCTGTTATTGATGATGCAATGCTTCTTATCACAGATAAAAAGATTTCAACAGTTCAGGATATTCTTCCTCTTCTTGAGGCAGTTCTTAAGTCAGGTCAGAAGCTTGTAATCGTTGCTGAGGACGTTGAGGGTGAGGCTCTTCAGACAATCCTTCTCAATAAGCTTCGCGGCACATTTACCTGTGTATGCGTTAAAGCTCCGGGCTTCGGCGACAGAAGAAAGGATATGCTTCAGGATATTGCTATTCTTACAGGCGGTCAGGTTATCACAAGTGACCTCGGCTTAGAGCTTAAGGATGCAACTATGGCAATGCTTGGTAAGGCTCGTCAGGTTAAGGTTACTAAGGAAAATACCATCATTGTTGACGGTGCAGGTGATGCTGCTGAAATCAAGAACAGAGTCGGTCAGATTAAGACAGCTATTGATAACAGCACATCAGATTTTGACAGAGAAAAGCTTCAGGAGCGTCTTGCTAAGCTTGCAGGCGGTGTTGCAGTTATCAAGGTTGGTGCTGCTACCGAAACAGAAATGAAGGAAAAGAAGCTGAGAATTGAGGATGCTCTTGCTGCAACAAAGGCTGCAGTTGAAGAGGGTATCGTTGCAGGCGGCGGCGTTGCTCTTATTAATGCAATCCCTGCTGTTGAGGCTCTGCTTGATACAGACGATGCTGACTTTAAGACAGGTGTTTCAATTGTTATCAAGGCACTTGAAGAGCCTGTAAGACAGATTGCACTTAATGCAGGTGCAGAGGGCTCAGTTATTGTTGATAAAATCAAGAACTCAAATAAAACAGGCTTCGGCTTGAATTTCGCAACAGGTGAATACTGCGATATGATTGAGGAGGGTATTGTTGACCCTGCTAAGGTTACACGCTCAGCACTGCAGAATGCTGCATCCGTTGCAGCAATGGTGCTTACAACCGAAAGCCTTGTTACAGACATTAAAGACCCGCAGGCTGACGCAGCACAGGCTGCAGCTATGGCAGCAGCACAGGGCGGCGGAATGTATTAATAAATACAACATATAATTAAAAAACACTTCCCGAGAGGGAAGTGTTTTTTGTTGTAATATTTTAAAATTTAACATCCTTTGAAAGCTTGCCGTGGTAAACTGCATTTCCGATATTAACGGGTGAAAGGTAAACCTTAAGCTGATTTTTTATGGAATTGAGTTTGCAGTAATCAAACTTAATGTCACTTAAGCTGTAAACTCGAATGCTTTCTGCAAGCTCCCTGATTCTCATTGCTTTATCGGCGGCAATGGTAATTTCTTTTGTTTCATTCGGCAGAATATCAAAGAAATTGTCACTGAAGGGATTTGATGATCTGTTGCTTTCTGCCTTGACAAGCCTTGCAAAATTATCGGTTTTTATAGATAATCTTAACTGCTTATCTTCAATGAAAATTTTGGTTTTAAGCTTTGCTTTCGGAAGACAAAGATTTTTTTCATTGTCAAAGAGCACAACCTTTTGGTTAATCTGCTCTCCGTTCTGATAAAGTCTTGCACAGATTCCCGTTTTTCTGTAGTCGTGAACCCTTTTAATTTCATTGACATCAAGCTCAAAGATAAGCCTGTTTTCAAGTGCAGGCATATCAACAGCAGTTTTGTGCTTTTCGATTATGCCCTTTTCAAAATCAAATAGGATATATTCGGCTTCAACCGGTTGCTCATTGTTAAGGTCATTGAGCACAAATATTTTGATGTGCTCATCCGTATCCTCAACAGAAACGGAAAGGGGAGCGTTAAAATGCCTTGCACCATATTGCAAAGCCTTGTAGTTGCCGTAGTAGTCTATGCTTGACCAGGAGCATACACCCCAGCAGTCATTGAACTGCCAGTACATAGAGCCGTTGCATCTGCCCTTGTTTCTTCTCCAGTGCTCGGTTGCATCTGCAATGCATTCATTCTGTGTTACCTGTGAAAGATAGATATAATCCTCAAATCTCTTTGGCAGATTAAAGCGTGATGCAATGTAGTAAACCATTTTGTCATTACCGCTTGCGCATTTCTGGTGTGCTTTAAAAACGTCACTGCTGAGATTATAGTCTGACGGCTGTGCATATTTTTGGATTGCCTTGATGTCAGGCAGACTTTCAAACCCGAACTCGCTGCAAAAGCGTGTCATACGCTTGCGGTAATAATCCATAGGCTTAAGACCGTGCCATACTCCCCAAAGATGTGTGTCGCCGACATTGTCGGAGCTTACACCCTTGTTGTGGGAAATACCGATAGGAGATCCCGGTGTATATGGAGTTTGCTTATCGTATTTTCTGATTTCAGGCTCAAGAATATCGTAGAAGAATTTTTCTGTCCATTCCACATATTTCGTCATATGCGCCCATGACATATGCATATCTTCAATTTCATTGTTGCCGCACCATACAGCCAGTGAAGGATGGTGACAAAGCCTTTTGACATTGCTTTCAACCTCTTCCTTGACGTTGTCTAAAAATTCATTGTCAAAGAAAGGATATGCCTGACAGGCAAACTGGAAATCCTGCCATAAGAGAATACCTCTTTTGTCACAGGCTTCATAAAAGCTGTCGCTTTCGTAGTATCCGCCGCCCCATATGCGTAGCATATTTATGTTTGAAAACTGAACAGCATCAAGCAGATAATTGAGCTCTCTGCCTCTGAAGCGTGTTATAAAGCTGTCGGGAGGAATGTAGTTTGCACCCTTGATAAAGAGCGGTACACCATTTAATATAAATTGGAAATTCTGTCCGTATTCATCACGCTCACGGTTAAGCTCAATGGTTCTTAAACCGATTTTCTTTTCTTCCCAGCAGATTTCCTTGTCGTTATTTAAAATAACGGCTCTTACTTTATATAACGGCTGCTCCTCTTTGCCTGAAAGCTCTTTTGTCCACCAGAGCTTCGGGTTATCAATAACAAAATCACAGCTGTGACCCCAGTGCTGATACACTTCACCGTCAGGTCCTTCAAGCGTAATAAAGCATTCTGCCTCGTCATTGTACAGTGTTATATCTGCATTAACGCTGACAGTTACATCATCACCGTGATTCTGGGTGACTGAAAGGTAATTAATTCTGCCGTCTTCAACAAACTCAAGTGAAATGTCCCTTGTAATGCCGCTGCAGGGCAGAACAGGACCCCAGTCCCAGCCAAAATGACATTGGGGCTTTCTGATATGCACAATTCCGTTCTGACCGTTTGAATTTACCGGAGTAGGGGATTGCTCATATTTTTTGCTTACATATTTTACAGGTGAATAAAAAATGATACGCAGCTCATTTTCACCTACATTAACAAAATCTTTAATAGAGTAGCTGTATGCTTTAAAGCAGTTGTTGCCTTTGAAAAGCAGCTTGCCGTTGATGAATACATCACATATGGTGTCAAGCATATCACAATTCAAAAGAATATCATTGTAATTCTGGGCTTTTTCTCTGATGAAAAATGTTTTTCTGTATTCCCAGTCCCTTTCGCCGACCCAGGCAACCTTATCCTCATTCAGACCAATGAATGGGTCGGAAATTTTGCCGTTTTCCATAAGGTCAAGAAAATTACAGCCGGGCACATCAGCATCATACCAGTATTGTGTGCCGACCTCTTTAAAATACCATTTTCCGTTTAAATATTTTTTCATAGCAAATCTCCCAAGTGGTTTGTTATAATATATTTATTATAAATTATATTTGTTTTCTTTTCAATAGTTTTTATAATTCTTTGAACTGTCGGGAATTATAAAAGAATAAGGAAATAGTATTGACAAATTCCTATTAAAATGATATGATATCAGTTAGAATTCACTAACTAAAGGAGACTTATTATGACTAAATATATTTTGGAAATTGAAGGTATGATGTGCGGTCACTGTGAGGCGCATATGAATGATGCAATCAGAAGCCATTTTTCTGTTAAAAAGGTGGAGTCCTCTCATGCAAAAAAGCAGTGCGTAATTGTTGCAGATGATATTGATGAGGATAAGCTTAAGTCTGTGGTTGCAGAAACAGGCTATGAGCTTAAATCCATTGCAAAAGAGCCCTATGAGAAAAAGGGATTTTTTTCAAAACTAAAAAAATAAAAAATTGTTGACAAATGGATTTTCCTGTAATATAATTGTTGCAATAAATAAAACACGCTGATGGGAACAGGTTTCATTTATGTAGTTGTTTAAGAGAGCCGGCGGCTGGTGTGAGTCGGTACAATGTTAAATGGGGTATCCTCCCTGAGTGGTCGTGCTGAACAGCAGTAGGCGCGAACGGTTGCCACCGTTATACGGATAGTGTATGATAGTACATGAAGTGCGTTTTTAGAACGAAAAAAGAGTGGTACCACGGTATTTATTATCGCCTCTTTGCCTATGGGCAGAGAGGCTTTTATTTTTTTATTTGGGAGGATTATTATGGCAGACTTAGTAGAAATCCGTTGGCACGGACGCGGCGGTCAGGGTGCTAAAACAGCCGCCTTGCTGCTGGCAGACGTTGCCTTCAAAACAGGTAGTTTTGTGCAGGGCTTTCCTGAGTACGGTCCCGAGCGTATGGGCGCTCCGATTACTGCATATAACAGAATCAGCAAAAGTGAAATCAGAGTTCATTCAAATATCTATGAGCCTGATTATGTAGTTGTTGTTGATGAGGGTCTTCTTGATGTTGTTCACGTAACTGACGGTCTTAAGGCTGACGGCGGTATTGTTGTCAATACATCAAAGTCACCTGATGAAATCAGAGAAAAGCTTAACGGCTATGCATGTAAGGTTTATACAATTGATGCAAGAAAGGTTTCAAAAGCCTGCCTTGGCAAATATTTTCCAAATACGCCGATGCTTGCGGCTATTGTCAAGGTTTCAGGTGTTATGGAAAAAGAAATTTTCTTAAAGGAAATGGAAAATTCATTTTTACATAAATTTGCATCAAAGCCTGAGGTGATTGAAGGCAATATGAATGCACTGAATATGGCTTTTGAGGAGGTAAGATAAATGAAATCAGATTTGAATAAATTACACCTCGACTGCTCCTGGCAGGACTTAACCGAGGGTATGCAGATTTACGGCGAGGCTACCTCACTTGAGTTTAACACAGGCGAATGGACATCTGTTCAGCCTGTTGTTGATAACGAAAAATGCATCCACTGCTTAATGTGTGTGCCTGTTTGTCCCGATAGCTGTATTTCAGTTATCGACGGCAAAAGAAGCGAGATTGATTATAATCACTGTAAGGGCTGCGGCATATGCGTTAAAAGCTGTCATGTCGGTGCAATCACAATGGAGGGAGTAAAGTAATATGGCAAGAAAAGACAGATTAAGCGGTAACGAAGCCGTTGCCGAGGCTTTGCGCCAGATAAATCCTGATGTAATGGCGGCTTTCCCCATTACTCCTTCAACTGAAATTCCGCAGTATTTTTCAAAGCTTGTTGCCAACGGACAGGTTGACAGTGAGTTTATTCCTGTTGAAAGCGAGCATTCAGCTATGTCTGCCGTTATCGGTGCACAGTCAGCAGGTGCAAGAAGTGTTACAGCCACCTCATCAGCAGGTATGGCACTTATGTGGGAGGAGCTTTATCTTGCAGCATCCAACAGACTGCCTTGCGTATTAACCCTTGTAAACAGAGCTTTATCGGGTCCTATCAATATCAACTGCGATCACAGTGACTCAATGGGTGCAAGAGATTCAGGCTGGATTCAGATTTATGCCGAGAATAATCAGGAGGTTTATGATAACCTCTGTATGGCTTATCGTATTGCAGAGCATAAGGATGTTATGCTTCCTGTTATGATTTGCCAGGATGGCTTCATCACCTCACACGCTGTTGAAAATATTGTGCTCAATGAGGATGAGGATGTTAAGAATTTTGTGGGTGAGTATAATCCCGAAAATTCACTCCTTAACCCGGAATGCCCTATGGCAGTGGGTCCTTACAGTGTAACCAACTACTACTTTGAGGCTAAGAGAGCACAGGCTGAGGCACTTAAGAATGCAAAGCAGGTTACGCTTGATGTTGCTAAGGAATATGCAAAAATCTCAGGCAGAGAGTACGGACTCTTTGAAGAATATAAAATGGATGATGCCGAGTATGCAGTTGTTATTATCGGCTCGGCAGCAGGCACAGCAAAGGACGCTGTTGATAAGCTGAGAGAGCAGGGCGTTAAGGCAGGCTTAATCAAAATCAGATTGTTCAGACCTTTCCCTGCAGAGGAAATTGCTGAAAGCTTAAAGAATATTAAAGCCGTTGCTCTTATGGACAGAACTGAATCTTATAACGATAACTGCGGACCAATTGGCTCAGAGGTCACAACTGCACTTTACAGAGCAGGCGCAAATGCTCTTGCAGTCAACTATGTTTACGGTCTTGGCGGACGTGACGTTAAGGTAAGTGATATGGTCGGTGTATATGAAGAGCTTGTTAAGATTGCCGAAGCAGGCAAGGTTGAAAACCCATATCGTTATATGGGCGTAAGAGAATAAGGAGGTCGTCTTTTATGTATAATTTTAAAGAATATGTTTCAAGAGAAGACCGCCTTGTCGGTGGTCACAGAATGTGTGCAGGCTGCGGCGGCACAATCGCTGTAAGAAATGTTTTAAAGGCAATCAAGCCCGGTGATAAGGCAGTTATCGGCAATGCAACAGGCTGTCTTGAGGTTTCAACCTTTATGTATCCTTATACTGCTTATAAGGACAGCTATATTCACAATGCATTTGAGAATGCAGGTGCAACTATGTCAGGTGTTGAGGGTGCTTATAACGCTCTCAGAAGAAAGGGAAAGCTTGACGAAACCTATAAGTTCATCACCTTCGGCGGTGACGGCGGTACATATGACATCGGCTTCCAGTCCCTTTCAGGTGCAATGGAACGCGGTCACGATATGGTTTATGTATGCTATGATAACGGTGCTTATATGAACACAGGTATTCAGCGTTCATCAGCAACCCCTATGTTTGCTGACACAACAACTACACCTGTGGGCAGGGAATCACTTGGTAAGCCACAGTACAGAAAGGATTTGGCTGCAATTATTGCAGAGCATCAGGTGCCTTATGTTGCACAGACAACTTTTGTACAGAATTTCAAGGATTTGTATAAAAAGAGCGAAAGAGCAATTTATACAAAGGGTGCTGCTTTCCTGAACATTATGGCTCCGTGCCCGAGAGGTTGGAGATACCCTACATACGATATTATGGAAATCTGCAAGCTTGCAGTTGAAACACGCTACTGGCCTTTGTTTGAGGTTATAGACGGCAAGTGGATTCTGAACTATCAGCCAAAGAGTTATGTTCCGATTGAGGAGTGGCTTGTAAAGCAGGGCAGATTCAAGCATATGTTTAAGTCCGGAAACGAGTGGATGATAGACGCATTCCAGAAAGAGGTTGACCGCCGTTGGTCAGAGCTTCTCAACAGATGCGACGAGGTCCGCGGTGCATAATTTATAAAGTAAAACCGATGCAGTCATAATAAACTGCATCGGTTTTTTATGTATACTATAGCATATACATAAAAATATGACAGGAGGGCATTTGCCCTCCTGTTCCTTGTTTAAATATAATTATATTTCGTAGGGGCGGATATCATCCGCCCGTATAATAAGCATTAACCATTAAGTATAGCGAAATTTTCTTTGTTGCACTTATAAAGGTTTTTAAATACCTTAAAGTTTCTGTCATAAATATCCTTATTTGATTTGTTAGGATGATATGTAGTTTTAATCGGAATCAGCTTTTTAACATCTGTCATTTTAGGAATGACTCCGATACCGACAGCAATGCAGGCAGCAGCTCCGACTGCACCGATATTCTGCGGTGATTCAACAACTACAACATCACGCTGTAATACATCGGCTAAAATCTGACAGGTTGTTTCACCAAGTGCACCGCCGCCGCAAAAACGTACTGCATCTGTGGTCTTGAACTTTTTAACCTTCTGCTCCTGTCTTTCCAGCATCCATCTCATATGGAAGCAGATACCCTCAACAACAGCTCTTATAAGCTCTGTTTTACCTGTATCAAGACGAATGTTAAAGAACATACCTGCTGCGTTAGGGTCTTCAAAAGGACAGCGGTTTCCGTGAAGCCACGGTGTGAATACAACACCGTTTGAGCCTGCAGGGATTGTGTCAATTACCTCTTCAAGATAATCATACATATTAAATTCAACCTGCTCAAAGCTGTCGGCAGCGTTGCCGTATTTCTTTAAAAATACACCGATTTCATCAAGAGCAAGGTGATCCTTAACCCAGCCTACACACTTGTTGGAGGTTTCAAGCTCACCGAAATAGTTAAAGGTTTCAGGGTTAACGCCGACAATTGCAGCCATCATAGCACCTGCGTCAACAAGCTGTTCGGGAACAACTGTTCCTACCCAGCCTGATGTACCTGAGTAAATATGAGTATCACCGATTTCAACAGCACCTGCACCAACGCCGATAAGTGAAGCGTCACCGCCGCCGCCGTAAACTGCTGTTCCTGCTGCAAGTCCAAGCTCCTTGGCAGCCTGCTCAGTGACCTCTCCGACCTTTTCCGTACTCTTTTTAATAGGTGCAAGGTGTTCCATTTTAACACCTACCATATCACAAACAGGCTTGCACCAGCCCTCGTGACCTCTTCTTGTGTCATAAAGCAGTGTGCCGAAGGCTGAGTCCTGTGTCATAACAAATTCACCGCTGGCACGGAGAATTAAATATTCTTTGATGTCAAGCCACTTGTAAATTCTCTTGAAGTTTTCAGGCTCGTGAGCCTCAACCCATCTGTATTTCCAGATAGGGTCTTTAACGGATGAGCTTACCGCACCTGTATATCTTAAATACTTGAGTAGCTTTGTAACCTCTGCACCTGCAACCTGCACGCCGTGTGCAATACCTTTTTTCAGCTCTTCTCTTGCTCTCTGGTCCATATATGTCATAGGACGGCGGATGCATTTGCCCTCCTTATCAACAAGCACAAGACCCTGCATAGCTGAACAGAAGCTGATACCCTCAATCTGATCATTGCTGACATTCGGTACCTTTGCAAAAACGGTTTTAGTGGTTGTGCACATTGCCTCCCACCATTCGTCAGCATCCTGCTCGGAACCGCCTTTAACGCCTGTTTCCTCATCAACATAAAGGTTGTAGCCTGCTGTTGATGACGCAAGAATTTTCATTGTTTCGTCAATCTCAATCAGGCAGGTTTTGATACCGGTTGTGCCGATATCATAGGTGATTACATACTTACTCATATTTTAATATCCTCCTAAAATTTCCAAAGTTATTTTTCAAATGTAAATGCTGATTCAATGAACTTTAGAAGCTGGGCAATAACCTGCTCCTCATTATTTTCATTCACATCAACACCTGTGTAAATTCTAAGCTTTTCCTTGTAATAATCACAGGTGTATGAAAACTGCAGGGTAGTCAGCAGATTATCAAGAAAATAAGCAAACAGCCTTGGGTCAAGGTCGGGTCTTACCTCACCCTGACTAAGTGCTTTCCCTATAGTTGTGACATATATTGAGCTGCGTTTGCTCTCAATCTCCTCAACCATAAGCCTTATTCTTTCAATTGAGCCTTTTTCTGCAGAAATTTCATTATACATTTTAATATAGTTAGAATGCTTTCTTGAATGAATACAGATTGTTCTGATAAGCTTTTCGGCTTTAAAAAGCAGCTTGTCATCACTGACCATAATATCATACAGTGCTTTTTCAAGAATGTCCATACCTCTTTTAAGGCAGGTCATAAATAAATCCTCTTTGGTAGAAAAATACTTATACATTAATCCTATGGATATACCTGCATTTTTTGCAATAATATTAATGTTTGCATTTTCATAACCCTTGGCGGAAAATTCCTTAATGCCTGCTTCAAGAATGATGTTTTTTCTTTCCTCATCAATTCTTTGAAAGGCATCTTTGCAAAATTGTTTTTCTAACATTTTTCTAAATTTCGTATCGTTGCACAAAAAGAATAACTGCTGTTTGTGCAAGGTTTACAAATCCCCCAGACATTTGCGTTAAATATTATAGATATACTAACATTTATTTAATACATTTGCAATAAATTTACTAAAATTAACTTGAAAAACATTTGACAAATCGTTAAAAAGTGATATACTTAATGTGTAAATATGGTGAGCAACTACTCACACACCCTGAGTGTGAGCAGTCACTCACAAAAAATACAAAGGGGGATAAACCTATGGATACAAGATTTGCTATTACTGAGTATCCTGATGCAGCGCTTCTTACAGCACAGCTTGATGCGCTCATCAAAAAACCAATTTATTCAATCAACCGTGACGCTCTCAAGAAGTACGAGGAAGAGTACTTTGAGAAGAAGTGTGCAAAGTCAAAGGAAATGATTACCGAAGCAAGAGAAGTTATTCCTGGTGGTGTTCAGCACAATCTTGCATTCAACTATCCTTTCCCAATCGTTATCACAAAGGCTAAGGGCAATAAGCTTTATGATATCGACGGCAACGAATATTATGACTTCCTTCAGGCAGGCGGTCCTACAATCATCGGCTCAAATGACGATGTTGTTAAGGAAGAGGTTAAAAAGCTTCTTGATGACTGCGGTCCTTCAACAGGTCTTTTCCATCCATACGAGTACAAGCTCGCTAAAAAAATCAGTGAGTGTGTTCCTTCAGTAGAGATGTTCCGTATGCTCGGTTCAGGTACTGAGGCTTGTATGTGTGCTGTTCGTGTTGCTCGTCTTGCAACAGGTCATAAGAACATAATCAAAATGGGCGGTGCTTACCACGGCTGGTCAGATCAGCTTGCTTGGGGTATGCGTGTTCCGGGTACATTAAATCTTCAGTCACACGGTGTTCCTATGTTTGTATTCAAGCATACACAGGAGTTCTTCCCGAATGACCTTAAGAGCTTAGAGAAAAAGCTTATCTTAAATAAGTTCCGCGGCGGTACTGCTGCTGTATTCATTGAGCCAATCGGTCCTGAATCAGCAACACGTCCTGTTGACAAGGACTTCCCGAAGGGTGTTCAGGCACTCTGCCGCAAGTATGGTGCTCTCCTTGTTTGTGACGAGGTTGTATCAGGCTTCCGTATCGGTCTTTCAGGTGCTCAGGGTTACTATGGTATTGATCCTGATATCACAATCTTCGGTAAGATTATTGCCGGCGGCTATCCCGGTGCAGGCGGTATCGGCGGTCACAGAGAGGTTATGAAATATCTTGGTGCCGGTCTTGATAAGGCTGAGGGCAAGAAGATTCATAAGGCAATGTGCGGCGGTACAATGGCTGCTACTCCTATTTCATGCTGTGCAGGTTACACAGTAATCTGTGAGATTGAAAAGAGAAACGCTTGTCAGGTTGCAGGTCAGATGGCTGACAGACTTGTTAAGGGTATCAATGAGTCAATCAAGAAGTATGACCTTCCGTTTGTTTGCTACAACATCGGTTCAGTTTGTCATCTTCATACTGTTGCTACAATGCACTTCAAGGTTGACTGGAAGAAGCCTTGGACAATTCCAAACACGCTCAAGCAGACAGGTATCCGTCAGACAGAAATGCAGTATATGGGTGCTGCTTATATGGCTGAGGGTCTTGTAACACTTGCAGGCTCACGTCTTTATACCTCAAGTGCTTACACTGAGGAAGATATTGACGAATGTATCCGTCGTTTTGACAAGGTACTTTCACAGTGCGAGAGAATTGATTAATAAAATTATAGGGAGTGGGATAACCTGCTCCCTTTAGTCGATTTAAAATATAAGGAGAAACTTTATGGCTTACGAAATTGAAGAAGCTAAAAGACTGGTTGTTGAGGCTGGCAAAAAATTAGTTGAAACAGGGCTTATTGCCCGTACTTGGGGTAATGTTTCAGCAAGAATCAGTGATACACAGTTTGTTATTACTCCGTCAGGACGTGCATATGAAACACTTACTCCTGAGGAGGTTGTTGTAGTTAATATTGAGGATTGCTCTCATGAGGGTGATATTAAACCTTCATCAGAAAAGGGCGTTCACGCAGATGCATATAAGCATCGTCCTGAGGTTAACTTTGTTATTCATACCCATCAGAAGGCTGCTACAATTGTCAGCATTACAGGTATGGAAATCAGAAATGTATATGACGAGTTCAAGCCTGTTCTCGGCACAAAGGTTCCCACTGCAGAGTATGCAATGTCTACTACCAATTCACTCAGAAAAAAGGTTGAAAAGTGCCTTGTTGCCAATCCTGAGTGCCCTGCAATTATGCTTATGCACCACGGTACACTTTGCGTAGGTGAAAGCTTTGAAAAGGCATTTGAGGTTGCAGATGTTCTTGAGCAGTGCTGTGAAAAGGTAATTAAGGACAATTATCTTCGTCATTCATGGGATAAGGAGTATTCACTCACAAACAAGCTCAATTATTTCCTTAAGAAAAATGATTCAGCCTCAATGCCTGAGAGCATTTGTGACCTTGGCTCATCAGTAAGAAACGGCGGTGCTTTCACCCTTACTTATGACGGCGGCAAGAAGGTTGATGTTGATTTAGGTACAGGTCTTGGTGTTAACGGTGTTGCTCCTAAGTGTGCTAAAATTCACAGAGCAATTTATCTGAACTCAGCTTTCACAATGATTAAGCACGTTGCTGACCCAAGTGTTGTTGCTTATTCAGCAACAGGTGACACAATGCTTCCTATGATTGATGATTTTGCTCAGATTGTTGGTCTTGATGTTAAAAACTGTCCTTGGATTGACGGCGATACCGACGATTGTGCTAAGGAAATCGCTAAGGCACTTGACGGCAGAAATGCTGTTCTTATCGAGGGTAACGGTGCTCTTGTTGCAGGCAACAGCGAGGGTGATATGCAGGCACTTGATATCATTATGACAAAGGGCTGCGAGGCGGCAGTTGATTGTGATATCTTCAACCGTCCTCATTATGTACCAAAGGCTGAATGCTTCCTAATGAGAACTGTTTATCTTGCAAAGTACTCAAAGCAGATTAATAAATAATCATTTATATGAATATAACAAACCCCACGGATACATATCCGTGGGGTTATGACTTTTATAATGATTTTGAATCAATCTTTTAATTTATTAACCATCATTCTTGCAACTTTATACACATCTCCACAGCCAAGGGTAATAACCAAATCACCCTCCTGTGCATTTTCGGTTACATAGTCACAAATTTCTTCAAAGGTATCAAGCTGAACTGAGCCGGGCACTTTATCAGCCAAATCCTTTGCCTTAATTCCGATTGTGTTTACCTCACGGCTACCCATAATTGCAGATATAACACATTTATCTGCAATCTGCAGAACCTCGGCAAAATCGTCAAGGAGCAGGGAAGTTCTTGTAAAGGTGAAAGGCTGATGAACTGCCCATACCTTGTTATATCCCATTTTCATAGCGGCTTCAAGTGTTACCTTAATCTCGGCAGGATGATGTGCATAATCATCTGCAAAGGTGATACCCTTGTATTTTCCAAGCAGCTCAAAGCGTCTTGCAGCACCGCCGAAATTTTTTAAGCCCCTGCAAATGCTTTCAACATCTGCACCGCTTTCAACTGCTGCTGCAAAGGCGCAAAGTGAGTTCAGAATATTGTGTTCGCCGGGGACAGAAAGCTCAACCTCGGTCACAAATTCACCATTGTGATAAACGTCATAGCTTGAATGAAATCCACCGGGCACCTTAACATTTTTTGCAACCCATTCGTTGCCTTCGCTTTTGCCGATTGAAATGAACTTTTTGCCCTGGATACCCTTTAAAGTGTCAACCGTGTTTTCATCATCACCATTGTATATAATTGTTTTTGTTGTTTTGTCTGCAAATTCTCTGAAGGATTTTTTGATATTATCAAGATTTCCAAAGAAATCAAGGTGATCCTCGTCAATGTTAAGAATGACAGCAATGTCAGGATTCATTTTTAAAAATGTGTTGTTGAATTCACAGCTTTCGCAAACGAAATTTTCACTGTGACCATATCTGCCGTATGCATCAATAACGGGGAGTTTTCCGCCGATAACGGCACTTGGGTCAAGTCCTGCCTCCAGCAGTATTTGTGTAATCATGGATGAGGTTGTTGTTTTGCCGTGTGTTCCGCATACACCTATGCAGTTTGAAAAAATTCTGCTCAATGCACCAAGCAGCTCTGCTCTTTCATAGCAGGGGAAATGCGCCTTTGCATAGTCGAGCTCTTCATTGCCTGCAAGTATTGCATTTGTGTAGATTACAAGCTCTATATCATCTGTCAGATTGTCCTTTGTTTGTCCGAGATAAACCTTTGCTCCCTCTTTTTCAATCCTTCTGAATGTTTCTGTATCATTGTTGTCTGAGCCTGACAGGTTGTAACCCAGTGACAGCATAATTTCAGCAATAGGGCACATCCCTGCACCGCCTATGCCGATAAAATGTACTCTTTTAACTTTTTTTAATATTTCATCTATATTCACTGAAGATGCCTCCAAATTTTTTTACCTATTTATTATACTACCTTTTATACAAAAAATAAATACCTGTTTATCATTAACTAATATTTTTTTGTTTCATAGAATGTAAGCAAGGGAGAATATCCCTTGTTCAATTAAAGGGGTGTTATAAATGAAATTAAAAACTTTTTGTGTGCCATATATTGTTGATGAACGAATGGTTTTTGCCGGCGAATACTTGCAGTCAAAGGGATATAAATGTGTGGACAGCTCTGACGATGCTGATTTTATTCTGCTGCCTATTCCTGCCAAAGACTATATGTTTGAAAACTTAGGTGATAAAACAATATTTTATGGCTCAGGCGATTTTCGCGGATTTGACTATAATAAGCTTGAGGCATTTGTAATGGAAAATGCTTATCTCACAAGCGAAGGAGCCATATCACTTTTAAAGGAAAACAGTGATAAATCAATTTATAATTCAGCAGTGCTTATTACAGGCTACGGCAGAATTGCCATGGCATTACATAGAGCGCTTAACGCTATGGGTGCTAAGGTTACAATCTGCTGCAGAAGTGACAAAGCAAAGACTGAAGCCTGCTTCAGAGGTGCTGATGTTATCGGCTTTGATGAACTGAAAAAGGATAACAGCTATGATTTTGTATTCAATACTGTTCCTCATATGATTTTTACTAAAAATGAGCTTGATAAAATAAATAAAGATACCCTGCTTTTTGATCTGGCATCCTTCCCGGGAGGAGTGGATACCCTTTATGCCAAATCAAAGGGTGTTAAACTGATTGACGGAAAGAAGCTGCCTTCTCGCTATTCAAAGCAGTCAGCAGGTGAGCTGATAGGCAGAGCTGTGGAAAAAATGATAAGGGAGGATTTTTCTTGAACATAGGTTATTGTCTGACAGGCTCCTTTTGTACTTTTTCAAAATCAATGGATGCATTGGAGGAGCTTGTTACAAGAGGTCATAATGTTACACCTATTATGAGTGAAAATGCGTATTCCATTGATACACGCTTTGGCAACGCAGTGGATATTCAGAATAAATTAATTCAGATAACAGGCAACAGTATCATCCATACGATTGAACAGGCAGAGCCGATAGGTCCGCAGAAAATGTTTGATGTTCTTGCGATTGTGCCCTGCACAGGCAACACACTTGCCAAGCTTGCTTCAGGTATAACAGATACTGCCGTGACGATGGCAACAAAAAGCCATCTTCGCAACAATCGACCTGTTGTAATCGGTATTTCTACAAACGATGCATTGGGTGCTGCAGCAAAAAACATAGGCACGCTTTTGAATTATAAGAACTATTATTTTGTACCGTATGGTATGGATAATTGTAAAGTAAAGCCAAAATCAATGGTGTGTGATTTTGCACAGGCAGCCGATGCGATAGAGCTTGCATATAATGGTAAGGAAATTATGAAAAAAATATATTGACATTTAATAATATATAAATTATATTTAGTTTATAG
>DKYL01000093.1:23467-60202 GCA_002493325.1 Ruminococcaceae bacterium UBA7101 | reverse complement strand
TAAAGTCTGTCAAGCTGCCATGCACGGCAGGGCTTGTCCCACTCTCCGTCAAACCACAGTTCAACAATTTCGCCGTATCTGCCGTCCATCAGTTCCGTTAAATGCTTTTCCATATACTGAACATATTGTTCATCGTTTTTATAGCATTTTTCATGCCTGTCCCATAAAGAATAATACAACCCAAGCTTTATTTCGTACTTTTTGCACGCATCGGCAACTGCCTTTACTACGTCTGTTTTGTTTGGCGAATAGTTTACGGAATAGGTTGTTGTGTGTGTATCCCACAGGCAAAATCCGTCGTGATGCTTTGTGATTATGATTACATAATTCATACCTGCCTCATACGCAGTTTTCACCCAACTGTCGGCATCTATTGCCGTTGGTCGATAGCTTTCAATCGGCAGCTTGCCGTCAGACCATTCTGTGTTGTTAAAGGTGTTGATTCCAAAGTGCAGAAACATTCCGAACCTGCGGTCAATCTGCGCCTGCTGACCTGATGTCGGTACTAATGACGGCTGTTGCATAATCGGATATTTTTTAAATGGATATGGTGGTAATTTCTTTTTAAAAAACATAATTCTTTCTCCTTCAGTTTTCCAAAATCGGTTTAGTGGAAAGCTTTATTTTGATAATCGTATCGGGTGTGCTGAGTTTCCTGCCTATTATGAGAAGATGCAGTCTGCCGTTTTTAACTTTTATTCTGACCTTTTCACCTGTTAAGCAGGTAAAGGATTTAAAGGTGTTATTTCTCAGCGGTAAGGATAAATAGCTTATCGGCAAGCCTTTTAAAATATGAAGATAAACGGTATTGCCTTTAAAACAAGAGGTATATTTTTTAGTCGGCTTCCATATTCCGCCGTGTGTTGCATAAATGCTTTCGCCGTATTTTCTGAGCCACGCACCAACCTCTTTCATTCGCTGTGCCTCGTTTTCGGCAATACTGCCGTCAGGTTTGCAGCCGATACTCAAAAGATAGTTGCCGTCACCGCCTGTGCAGTTAATAAGCTGGGCAAGTATCTTTTTTACGCTTTTGATTTTGCTTTGTGAATATGCCCAGTCCTTGCCGAGGGGCATACAGGTTTCCCACATTCTTGTGTTCTGGAAAAAGCCTGTGTGTCCTTCGGGCGTATCATAATCTCCCGGCAGTCCTGCACGGTTGTTGATAATGATATGCGGCTGAAGCTCTCGCACCATTTTTTCAAGCTCTTCGGAATTCCACATTTCCTTTGTGAACATACCATTGTTGTATTCAGCATCCCACCACAGCAAATCAATTCTGCCGTAGTTTGTCATAAGCTCACGCACGGTGTTGAACATATATTCCTGATAGCGTTTGTGCTTTTCTGTAAGATACCATTCTTTGCCCTCTTTCATTTTAAAATGGGGCGGCGTTTTTATTGCCACAGAATCTGCAGCAGGAACAGGTTCATAATCAGGGTGTGTCCAGTCACGCTTTGAATAATAAACGCCTATTTTAAGACCTGCTGTGCGGAATGCGTCAATCAATTCTTTAAGATAATCTCTGCCAAAGGGAGAATTTGTAATTTTATAATCGGAATATGCAGTGTCCCACATATGAAAGCCGTCGTGGTGTTTTGCGATAATTACAACATATTTAAAACCGCTTTGCTTTGCAATGGAAGCCCATTCCTTTGCATTGAATTTTTCAAAAGCAAGCTGCTTTGACCAACTGTCATATTCTTCATCAGGGACAGTTTTACCCCAATACGGTGGGTCAGGCAGCTTGTGCGTTGTTCTCGTCCAGCTGATGTCAACCATTCCCATTGCAGAAATGCCGACATGCAAAAATAAACCATACCTTGCCTCACGAAACCATTTTGTATCCTGTTTATCTGCAAAGGGATATTTATTCCATTCCTCATCAGTAAAATATGTAAATTCTGCACCCTGCTTTGCTTTATCAAATTCACTTTGTTTTAATGAATAGCCCATAATTTACTCCTAATCTATTTCGATTTTAATACAAATATGTTATTCATTTATAAATTCCCACTTTTCGGCATATTCTTTTGCTTTTGGAATAACATCAGTGGTTGACGGCTTTGGATATTCCTTATATTCTTTCAGCCAACCAAGTTCAAATTTATTTAATTCTTTTCCGAATGGATATACCTTGTAATAATATCTTCCTACACCGCCGTTTCCATTAATAATAAAAAGCGGCTTTTTGTTTTTTAGACAATGCAGTGCCTTTTCATAAAACATCTGCCAACGCTTGTAATAATACTCTTTAATCAAACCGCTCCATTCACGCCATGCATAATCATAAAGCTGAGATGTGTTACCGTTTATATCACCCCATGAGGTGAGCAGTGTGCGTGCATGCATATCAAAATAGCGTTTTTCATTTTCATCTGTTGCGAGATTGTGTGCATCATTTATCCATCGTGAAAAGCAAAGCTCACTTCTGTGTGACAATAGTTCGTCAATATCAAGCAGAAGTTCAAGCTGATTTTTCGCAATTTTTTCAGCAGTTTTAATGTCTTTTTTCTTATAGACAGCCGCAAATCTGAATTGTTCATCATAAAATCGGTTGCTCATTGCCTGCCTTGTCAAATCGCATAAATCATATTGATAGCCGTCTGAATTTTTAAAATCATCACTGACCGATAAAAATAATTCAACTGCTTTTTCAAATTCCTTTGGCTCATAGTGCAGTTTGTTTATACAGCAGGGTCCTGCTTTTTTCGGTATCAGCTGCGGTCTTGATACAAGGGCAGAGCCAACCTCGTTTTCCTCATATCCGTCACTGCGGTAGCAGGTTTTGAGCAGAATGTCCCACGCTTTTCTCAGCGTTTCATCATATTTTCCGTAACGGCGGAGAATATAATTGTCAAGCCACTTGTCAAGATTGATGGATGTTTCTGCGGTGAGCATTTCAAACTGTAAATCATAAACAACGGGATTTTGTTCTATTCCCTCCATAAACATACCACTGCCAACCACATTAGCGCCGTTTTGCTTTAATTTCATATAACTATTTTTGCTGTGTTTTTCAAGCTTGCCCTGCATTGCGTTTTTACCGCCGAAATCGTGCAGCATACCTGCCACAACAGGATAACCCCAGCAATTATTATTCTGCGGTGTTTTTTCACTGTTTAAATCCAGAATAAGCAAACGCTCTTTCGGCACGGCTTTCACAATATGCTCTCGCATTGTCCACGCCTGCATAACCCAAGTGGAATTTTTGTCAAAGCTTTCATAAAGCCTGTTGATAGCCTGACCTACCTGATTCAAATATTCCTTGCTTAATTTTGGCGGTGTACCCTCGTGAAACGGGTCGCAGGCAATAAAATGATGATTGCCGAAAAGCGCATTCATTTTGTTGAGATAAACTGTGCCGAATGTAAAAAATAGATTGTCCAGCGGGTCAAGCTGTGCAGTTCTCGGATAACGGCACCAACCTCTCTGCATTAATATTTTTGCTTTCGGATATTTCTTTTTCAGCAATACAGGCACATGACCTGAAAAACCCTGCTGAATCGGGAACATACCGAACTCTATGTATCTGTTTAGAATTTTTCTGCCGAGTTCAAGGCGTTCGTAAACATACTTTTCATTTTCAGGCGGCAGATAACCTTCGATATTGGTCATTAACTGCCAAGCCCAGAAGGCAGGACCTGAAACGGAATTGAGCGCCTCTTTTTTTGTAAAGCCAAATTCAAGCAGGGTTTCGTACCAAACTGCCTCTGTGCCCACAACGGCAAGGGGCATATTGATGCCGTTCATTGCCATAAAATCAATTTCCTTTTCCCAGCGCTCAAAATCCCACCAGCACATGGAATAATCAAGTGTGCAGTAATTCATATATACCCTGTATTTTTGCTCAATGGTTTTGGAAAATTCGCCGTCAAACATTACAAGGCTGTCAATATGTATTTGTTGATTGCCGCACCATGATAACTGAACATTGCAGAATTTTTTTAAATAGCAGTAAATGCCGTGAAAGGCTGATACATAATTATTTGCAGTTATGTAAATTTTTCCGCCGTGTGATTTTATACGGTAATAATCCTTATCTGCTTTTTTCAATTCAATTATGAAATCATTCTTGAAATCAGACAGATTGCGTTCTAAAAAGCCATTTACAACTTTATCCATAACTACTCCTTAATTTGTTACTGTTTTAATATCATAAAAACGATAAGACTTTTTTATTACAATGTGAATAGAACGTTCTTGCGGTTTTATCATATTTTTTGTGCTTTTACAGGAGTCAGCAAGCTGTTCATATCTTCCATTCCTATTTTGCACCTCAAAAATTTTTGCTTTGGTTAATTGCTTTTTTGTTTATGATTGATAATAAGCTTATACAAGATCGTTACTATAATAATTGCTATACAGGCAATACCAATGCTGTAGGGCATAACATATACAACTCTGTTGCCTGAATAGGTGATAACATCCGATGCATAGTGAATGCATATGTAGCTCACTATACTTCCGAAAAACAATGCTAAACTGTTGATAACACACGATTGTTTATCACTTAATGTTATAAACAATAATAATAGAATCAATCCGGATATTGCAGTAAATCCTGTTTCGCTTATCCCTGTATTTTCGCGTAATACGCTATATGAAATGCCGAAAAGAACAGTAATCGACAATACTGAAATGAATTCAGCTAAAGAGCGTTTTGAAATTTTTGGTTTTAAAATCTCTAAATCCGAAGATTTTGAAAAATCAACTGACAAAGAGCTGATAAGCAGTAATACTGCACATACAAAATAAAGAACTGTCTGCATATTTTCTGCATTGGCAACAACGCTTAAAATGATTGCTGAAACGGAGGATATTAATATTGGCTTTTTTGAAGATAAGCTGTTAAAAACTGCCATAACAGCTATACCTGCAAAGATACCGCTTGCACCTGCAAAGATGGCAAGCACCCTTGAAACAGTCATAATTACATGACTTATTCTCATTGTGGGGTCAATAATCTGCATCGTGTTTACATCAAAAAGGGATATGAATAATGCAATACATCCCAACACCCCGAGTGATAACGGCAGAAGGATTTTAATGCCTTTTTTTAGCAGAATGGAAACAAGTGAGCCGATTAAGAAAGCGGCGGTAAAAAGAATAAGAATAAAGTCCATCCTCAGAAACGGCAGTCCTGCAATATTATAAAGCGGTGTTTCGGGTGTTACCTGATTTTTGCAATATGTATCAAAGGTTATGAATATGGAAACGATATAGAAAACAACTGAAAATGCAGAAATATGTATTGTATTTTTATTTATTATGTTTTTCATTACTTTGCACCTCCGAACTGAGCGGCAGCAGTATATGCCGCTTTCCACAGTGAATAGTCTGAGGCATAATCCGTATCACAGGAAAAATGCCATACCATAATTCCGCCGTATTCATTCAAAAGTGCATATGCTGTTTTGTCCCTGACCATAGCAGGGGAGTTGAAATACACCTCAGTCGGTGAGCCATCTAAATATGAATTAAAGGTATATGTATTTTCATAGTAATCAAATCCGGATATATACTTATAGATATACTGTTCCATTAAAGCGTCAACCTGTGTGCCGTAAAATGGGATTCCGATATTAATTTGTTCCTTTGAAAAACCGATTTTTTCTAAATATTTTGCACCCTGCACAGCACAGCTCCAAAAGCTTGAATGCTGACCGTCCTGATCAAATATATCATAGGTCATCATATTTACTGTGTCAATAGCATCAATAACCTTTTGCGGATAATGGATATCTCTTGTGCCGAACGCACAGGATAATATACAATCCTCTTTTACATTCATATCTGTCAGCATATGACTTTTTAGTTCAACAAGAAAGTCGCCGAACACCTGATAATCATAGTCACTTTGTGGAAATTCATAGTCAAAGTCAATTCCGTCAAAGCCAAATTCATTTGCAGCAGAAATAAGATTTTTTATGAAAACATCTTTATTATCATGCATAGCAGTGTTTATGGCAGGATTGCCTGAGCCGCTAGCAATAACATATGTGATTTTCAGGTTTTTTTTGCCGTATTCACGCATACAGTCAACCATATACTGTAGCTCTTTCTTTTGCTTTTGCAAATCACCGCTGCTATCTCCTACAAAGACATTCCCGTTTTCATCAAAGGAAATACCGCAGTAGAAGTTAACGTGTGTTAAGCCTGAAAAATGATAGCTTTCAAGCATATTCTTAATTGCAGAGTGTTTATCTTTTATTTCATCATTCTGCAATATTTCATAAAAATCGCTGTTCAGTACATAACCTGTCATTCTGAAATCATCACTGTTCACCTTTGGCTGATTATATACTTCAATTTCTTTTAAACGAAAGAAATTATCAGACTCATTCACAAATATACGGATGTATCTTGCAGTAACCGCATCAAAAGTGCAAAGCCTGTGGTATTCAATTTTGTCACCGTGATAAATCTGAGAATATGTTTTGCCGTCCTCTGAAATAAGAATAGTGAAATCCTTGATGTTCAGTCCGTCTTCCTTTAAAACAATGCAGTTGATTTCTTTTGCGTTTTCAAGGTCAATATCAATGGCGGTATTACTTTTTCTCAAACTTTTAAAGCCGGTTGACGGATTACCGTCTGTCAGCTTTTTAAATTTTTCTTTTCCTTTATTTAAAGCTAAGTTTTCTGCTGTGATATAAGAGCTGTCCGTCTGAAATGTATCATCAGCCGTTTTTACTTGTTTAACAGCAAATACCGAAACCATAAGGGCAATTGCAATAATAATGCATAATATGCTTGTTTTAATTCTTTTCATTTTTTCTGCCTTTCTGTTTAGCTGCTTTTCTTTCCTCACGCTTTTTTGCTGCATACAATTCCTTTTCCTGTGCTTCTTTTCGGCGAGCCTCTTCATGAGCAAGGCGAGCTTGTTCTGCACGAGCCTTGGATTCCTCATAGCGTGTTTTAATTTCTTCGTAGTGGCTGTAATTTTCTTTTTGAATTAAAAGCTTTTTAGCATCAAGATATGGCTTCGCAGTTCTGTTGTATATTGAATTGCGGTTAACATTCTCTTTAGTCTGTTTTCTGATTTCAGCTTTTTCCTTATTTAATTGCTTTAGCTGCTCTTTGTTCTCTTTGGATTTTGGAAGATTTGCAAGCTCTCTGCGTTTTTCCTCTATTTCATCTTCTTTTGCAAAAAGAGTATCAAATACAGCAGCATCAAAAGGAACAATACCATTGGGATAATATTTTTTAATCAGCTTTCGCGATTCTTTGAGTTGTTTTTCTTTGCCCCTGATAGTAAGTGCGGCAAATCCGTCTAACCCTGCGTCAAAGATTTGCTGCGCAATTAAAAGCTCTTGTTGCATAGCAGGCTTATCGAATTTGTTGATTTCTTCAACAACAAATTTTGCGATTGTAATTTTTTCGTTGCGTTCCTTTTGCTCTTTATATTTTGCCTTGGCGGCTTTTACAGCTGCCTTATCTTTTGATTTTTTTGCTGCTTTTATATTATTTTTAGTTGGCTTTATCGGCGTTTCATCAGCTAATTTCTGTGATTCTTCAATAATATCTATTGCTTCAACAAGCTGTTCGTCGGACAGTGCATCATTTCCGTAGTCTTCAAATAAAGCTCTTATTTTCAGAACCGTTACCATAGCCTTTTGCTTTGTTTCCGTTAAATCATAAAAGAAATAAGGTATCGCATTCAGTGCTGCACCCACTGCTGATGCAATAATCAGAATACCGCAGATGTGTTTAAAGTAATATTCATTATAAAGCACATGATAAACATTCGTTCCGTCATATCCCAAAGAAACAGCAACCTGCTCATTAAGACCGGCATAATCGTAAATTGCAGGCAGCACAAAGCCCGTTACCATAGTGACAACGCTTCCGATCAGTCCGATTGCAAGGAACATACCGTCAATTCTTTCACCTGTTATATATTGTTGGTAATCTCGGATGTCACCGTTAAGACTGTAGGTTAAAAGGTTGCCTAAGGATGTACCCAAGCCATTAATAAACATACAGCCAAGCATAAGCCAGATAATCGTATTCTTTGGTGCCTGTGTTACAACAGGGTACATCATAAGAATAAAAGCAATGCTCATTAAGTTAGATGAAATAAGCAGATTCCTTTTTCCTATCTTACGGATTAATATAGGTGCAAACAGCATCGACCATAGTGCAGAATTGCCGTAAACAGCAGTAACTATTGAGTACTGCATCGGGGTGCAGGCTTCCTGATAGTTATAAAGCCATGCAAGAATTGTTGCAAAGGAGGATTCAAGAAATCCTATCCAGCCGGCAAGCGAAATGATCCAGAAATATTTGTTTTTTGCAACGGCACGCAGAGCATCCATAAACTTAATCTGAATAATATGCGTTTTTGCCTGAACAATTTTTTCTTCTGTATTTTTATGAATGAAAATTGTGAGCAGTAAGCCGAAAAGTAAAAGAGGGGGAAAAATCGCTCTGTAAATTTTCATATCATAAATTGTGTTCTGACCTGTGATTGCACTTGCAAGAAGAGGCAGAATAAAACTTATGATTGTAGGTGCAAAGGAGTCAACTACTGCGGTCACAGAGTTTACATCTGAACGCTCATATGTATTTGGTGACAGCACATTTATAATGTTTGTGTATGAGTCAAACATAAACATATAGAAAAACTGAAAACCGATATTATAAAGCAAAACGGTTACGCATTTCCAAAGCGTGTTCATATTATCATACGGCATCCAGGTAAAGCCTATTGCAAGTATAACAGTCGGTATCGCCATAGTGAAAATGTACGGACGGAATTTACCTTTTTTATTTCCCGAATTATCAATGATTTTTGCTCTTATTGCGGTAAGCGGAAAGCTTGCGACAACACTCAGAACATAGATTACATAAAGTTCTCTTGGCGGAATACCAATTGTGTTTCCGATTAAGGTATTTCCTACGCTTAAAATCATAAGCTGAACAGCATAGCAAATAAATTTAACGCCCATTCCGCCAACTGCGAGGGAGGCAATTTCCTTAAACGGCATATATCTGCCGTGAGGCGGCGTTTTCCAATATAGTTTTAAATCTTCGGTTCCCTTAATGAGTTTTGATTTAATATCCTTCATTTTTATCCCCTTTTCTTTGCTTATTATTTCTGCTATTTCAATTATATATAAAATAGAAAAGGATAACTTTATATTTTCTGCCCGAAAGTTTAGAAATGCAATCATAAAAAAGAATGCATATTATTTAAAATTAAGGTGTTTTTTATGATTTGTATAAAGAATAATGTATTTCATCTGAATACACAAAACACTTCCTATATTTTTGCAGTTACACCGCACGGTGATTTACAGCATTTGTATTACGGACAGAAAATTGTATCACAGAAAAAATCATTCAAGTATGATTATATGGTCCCTTGCCAATGAATCTGATTTTGAAAAGACGTAGGCATTCAGAGCAGAGTATAATTTTGTTAAGAAAATTGATATTACAAGACCTGTCATTTTCAGTTATGATGGTTCATTTTGTTTACAGATTACGACAGGCAAGTATTACCCTGATTTGGAATGGGGTAATTATTTAGGGGGAAAATCTTGCCGTTTCAAAGATAGAATACTGAAATTTTCAATTTGTGTAAACGAAGAATAATAAAAAGTTAACAGAGGCATATTATGATTTGTCACCAAAATTTAAGGTAGGATGCACTGCATATTTTGCAGTGCATCCTACCTTGTTTTTTGATGTTATTTGTTTACTGCCTTTTAATCAGAAGCTTTTTCTTTTGGCTTGTTGAAAATTATTGAAAAGGATTTTCAGAAGGATACGGAATTGATTTAGGCTGATTGTATGAAATATCGGATATGCCGAGATATTTAAAAACTTCAAATATTATTTTTCCGTGATGACCGAAGGCAACTGCTCCGTGATGAGGAAAGTGCTTTTCAATAAGCACATGGCGGTAAAAGCGTTCCATTTCATCAATTGCAAATATGCCGATTGAGCCAAAGCTTTCACAGTCCGCATCAAGCACATCTCCCTGTGCAATATATGCTTTAAGCTGCGTATCTGCGGTTGACTGCAAACGGTAAAAGGTTATTTCACCCGGCTTAATATTTCCCTCAATAGTGCCTCTTGTAATATCCGGCTCAGGCAGATTCGGTTCAAGGTCACGTTTCATTATGAGCTGATAACCCATATGAGGATTTTTAAGAAGTTCGCAGGAGGTGTTTCCGCAGTGGAAGCCCATAAAGGTTTCATAAATACGCTTGTCACAAATATTTTTGATTGATTTTTCATAAATTGAATGCGGAACTGTATTGTTAATATCAAGAAGTGTTGTAGGCTTTTCAGATACGCAGACGCCTATATATTCGCTGAGTGCACCGTAAATATCTACCTCACAGGCTACAGGAATACCCATTCCTGCAAGACGGCTGTTAACATAGCAGGGAACAAATTTGAATTCTGTTTGGAATGCCGGCCAGCATTTGTTTGCAAAGGCAACATATTGCTTAGTTCCTTTATGCTCCTCAGCCCAGTCAAGCAGTGTCAGTTCATATTGTGCAAGACGGGGGAGTACGCCCTCATATCTGTTGCCGGCACCTAACTCCTTTGCCATTTCAGCAACCTTGTCGGTAATTCTCGGATCATTGTTATGCTTGTTGTAGGCAACCAACAAATCAAGCTCGGAATTTTCCTCAACAGCAATGCCTAAGTCATACAATGCTTTAATTGGTGCATTGCAGGCAAGAAAATCGTCAGGTCTTGGACCGAACGTAATAATCTTTAAATTTTTAATGCCTAGTATTGCTCTTGCTATGGGTATGTATTCTCTGATTTTTTCAGCAAGCTCCTGTGCTGTTCCCACAGGATATTCGGGAATGTAAGCCGTTTTATTGCGAAGTCCTAAATTATAAGAGCAGTTGAGCATGCCGCAGTATGCATCACCTCTGCCGTCGATTAAGTCGCCGTCGCCCTCCGCAGCGGCGATATACATAACAGGACCGTCGAACCATTCCCGTATAAGCGTTTCAGGTGTTTCGGGACCGAAGTTTCCGAGAAAAACAATTAATGCATTGACATCATTTTTCAAAGCTTCTTCAACTGCTGCTTTTGCATCATTTTCATTTTCAACAATAATGGGACATTCATAAATATCACTGCCATACGCCTTTACAAGTGCTTTCCTTCTCATTTCTGACAGAGATTTCGGAAAGCAGGAACGTGATACAGCAATAATACCTAATTTAACCTTCGGAATATTTGTAATCATAATTAAAACTCCTTTTTAATATTATTTAAGTTCTTTGAAAAGCTTTTTAATTGTGGGGTAAATCTTTTTAAATTCCCGATAGCGTTCTTCATATCGCAATGTAAGCTGTTGGTCAGGATAAACAGTATCGGTGACTTCGACTAAAGCATCAACGGCTGAGTGGACGTCAGCATATTCACCGCAGGCAACCATTGCGAGCATTGCAGCGCCATAGGAGGGACCTTGTTCAGTTTTAATAATATCAAGGGGGATACCAAGAATATTAGAAAAAATTGTTTTCCAAATACTGCTTTTGCTACCGCCTCCGCATATGCTTGATCCGGAAACGGAAATACCGAGCTTTCCTGCAATTTCAAAGCTGTCACGCATTGCAAATGCAACACCCTCTAAAACTGCCTGAGTCATATCGGCTCGAGCAGAGTCCATCGTCATTCCAATGAACATACCCCGTGCGTCTGTATCATTTATAGGACTGCGTTCGCCCATAAGATAGGGGAGAAAGAAAATGTGATTTTTTCCGAGGTTTTCAAGAGAAATTGCTTGCTGCTCAGAATTAAAATCATTTGTTTTCAGAATATCCTCCATCCACCATTTGTTGCAGGAGGCAGCCGAAAGCATACATCCCATAAGGTGAAAGCCCCCGTCGGCGTGCACAAAGCTGTGGAGTGAATTGTTGCTGTCAACGCCAAAAGTACTACTGCTGATGAAAATTGTTCCTGATGTACCGATTGAGATATTGCAGCTTGCGTTACCAACTGTTGCAGTTGCAACTGCCGCCGCTGCATTGTCGCCTGCACCGGCACATACGATTGTGTTTTCAGGCAGACCTAACATGGCAGAAACATCTTTCTTCACTGCTGACACTTTTTCAAAGCTTTCGTAAAGCTGTGGCAGCTGATTTTCACTGACACTGCATATGCGGCACATTTCCTTTGACCAGCATTTGTGCTCTACATCAAGCAGAAGTGTACCGGATGCATCTGAATAGTCGCTGGAATGTTTGCCTGTCAAACGATAAACAATATAATCCTTCGGAAGCATTATTTTTGAGATTTTTGCAAATTGCTCAGGCTCATTTTCTTTCATCCATAAAAGCTTTGGGGCAGTGAAACCTGCAAACGCGATATTCGCTGTATATTTGCTTAATTTATCTTTACCAATGATTTCATTGAGATAGCTTACCTGCTTTGCCGTTCTTGCATCATTCCAAAGGATTGCAGGGCGTATGATGTCATCGTTTTCATCAAGAACAACAAGTCCGTGCATTTGTCCTGCAACACCGATTCCTTTGATAAGGGATTTGTCTGAACCGGCAATCAGCTTACGAATACCTGAAACACAGGCGTTCCACCAATCTGTTGGGTTTTGCTCACTCCAGGAGGGATGCGGGTAATAAACAGGGTATTCCTCTGTTACTGAGTTTATAACCGTACCTTTTTCATCAGTCAACAGCATTTTGCAGGCTGATGTACCTAAATCAATGCCGATAAAATACATATATTCACCTTCTTGTTTTTTAAATAGGGCATTTTTCAATAATAACGCTTTTCTTTTTATTTACATAGCTGCCGGCATTGCAGCGGATACTTTGTCCGTCTGTCAAATATAAATTGTAGTTTCCAGAGAGATAAACGGTATCTCCACATTCATTTACGGAATAAAAGTCACTGTCCTTCAAATGAATACAAATTGTTTTTTCCTCTCCTGCACCAAGGTGAAAACGCTCGATTTTTATAAGCGAACGGATAGGGTTGGCATAGTCCGTTTCGGGGCAGGTCATATATAGCTGAAGTGTTTCAATACAGTCCATACCTCCTATATTTTTAACCTTGCATTGCAATTCATTTTCTGAAATTTCACAATGACTTAATACAAATTCGGTGTAGGTGAGTCCGTAGCCAAAAGGATATTGAACCTCTCCCGAAAAATAACGGTAGGTTCTGTTTGTCATAGAGTAATCCTCAAAATCCGGCAAATCGTCAACACTGTTATAAAAAGTAACGGGAAGCTTTCCGCAAGGTGAAACAGCTCCGAAAAGAATATTTGCAATGGCTTTTCCTCCCATTGCCCCCGGATACCAGCACTGCAATACAGCATCAGCATGCTTTTTGCAATCCCGCAAATCAATGCATCCGCCCGAAAAATTAAGAATGATTATTTTTTTCTTAAGCTCAAACAGCTCTTCAAGAAGCTGCTTCTGTACATCAGGCAGTGACAGCGTTTGACGGTCGCCTTGCTCCCCAAGCATACCGCCTCCGCCTTTCAGAAGCTCGCCTGCCTGTTCACCTTCAAAAGAGCAATCCAGACCGCTGCAAAAAATGATAACATCATTGTTTTGCGCCTGTTCCAAGGCTTGCTGATGCAAAGCACGATTTTCTTTCAAATTATAGGAATAACCCTGAACGTAGGATGTATCGGCATTTCTATCACAAACAGCCTGTGTGATTTTGCAAAACTGCTTGGGTGTACCGAAGTAATTACCCAGATAAGCAAGGTCATTTTCAGCATTGTAGCCAACAATCAGAATTTTCTGAGAATTGCTTTTCAGCGGAAGAATACCATTGTTTTCAAGCATTACAATGCCTTGCTCTGCTGCCTTTACCGATAAATTCTCGTGTTCTGAAGTTGCATTTTGCAACGGAGAAATATTATTAAACGGGCAGCTGTTATCGAACATTCCAAGACTGCTTCTTATTGCTAACAGTCTTGAAGCGGACTGCAGCAGTGTTTCTTGTTTTATGTAATGCATTTTATATGAAAGATACAGTAATCGGTAAAGCTTTCCGCATTCAAGATCACAGCCTGCGTTCAGAGCCATAGCTGCTCCTTTAAGAGGATTTTTGGCAAGCCTGTGATGGCAGACAATATCAGGCAGTGCCCCGCAATCAGATACAAAATATCCGTCGAAGCCCCAGCTATCTCTTAGTATTTTTTTGATAAGAGTTTCAGAGGCACAGCAAGCTTCGCCGTTTACCCGATTGTATGCACCCATTATTCCGCAGACCCTTGCCTCCTTCACGGCTTTCTTAAAAGCAAAAAGGTAGGTTTCAAATAAGTCTTTTTTAGATGCGGCGGCATTAAAGCTGTGGCGGTTTTCTTCAGGTCCGCTGTGAACAGCAAAATGCTTTGCACAGGCGGCAGTTTTTATATATTCAGGATTATTACCCTGAAGTCCCGTTATAAAGGCTGAGCCTAAAATGCCTGTAAGATAGGGATCTTCACCATATGTTTCCTGTCCTCGCCCCCATCTTGGGTCACGGTAAATATTTATATTAGGCGACCACATGGTTAGCCCTTTATAAATTCCGTAGTCTTTATTGTTCTGGCTTTCGTTAAATTTTGCCCGTGCTTCCGTTGAAATCGTTTCAGCAACCTCAAATACTAACTGCTGGCTGAAAGAGGCGGCAAGACATATTGCCTGCGGAAAAACGGTAGCTATTCCGGCTCTTGCTACGCCGTGTAAGGCTTCATTCCACCAAACATAAGGCTTTATATTCAGTCGTTTGATACCCTTTGAATTGTGCATAAGCTGAGAAATAAGCTCTGTTACAGTAAGCTTTTCAGCAAGTGATTTTCCGACTTTGGTATGTTCAGCCCAGTTTTGAGGGGTCATTACTATTCCTCCTTGACAATGCATTTTATTCGGTATATAATTAAATAAAGTTACGTGCTCGTGCACGGTGAAGTAATTATACCATTTAAAATGATTAAAATCAAGAGGAATAAGCAAATGTCAATTACAGCTAAGGAAATTGCAAGACTTGCAGGCGTCAGCAGGGGAACAGTTGATCGTGCCCTCAAAGATCGTCCGGGAATAAGTGAGGAAACCAAAAAGCGTATTCTTGATATAGCAGATAAGTATGACTATAAGCCTAATATTATAGGGAAGGCACTTGTGTATTCAGGTAAGCCGATTCGTATTTCCGTAATTTTGAACAGTATAGGAAATCCGTTTTTTGATGACGTAAAAGCAGGAATTTTTGCGGCACAGGAGGAATTTGAGAATTATGGCTTCAGAATCAGTTTGTTTGAGTTTAAGGGATATGATGCTGAAAATCTTGTGCATTTGCTTGATGAGGTTGCCGATGAATCCGAGCATATAATACTGACTCCCATTTGTGACAGCAGAGTTGAGGAAAAAATACGAGCCCTCCAAAAGCAATCAAAAAATATCATCATGCTGTCCAGTGTACTTGAGGGTATCAGCAATGCCTTATACGTTGGCTGTGACTATCTTAAAAGCGGACGTATTGCAGGCAGAATAACAGGATTGATTTCAGGCGGCTGTGCCAATCTTTATATTATTACAGGTAGCTCAAATCACAAGGGTCATGCTCAAAGAGTTGAGGGTATTAAGGAAATTATGAAAAAAAACTACCCGTCGATTCATCTTGTTGGAGTTTCGGAAAGCAACGATGACGATGAAACTGCCTATTTGGAAATGAAAGATGCTTTCAGAAATCATCCTGATATCGATTTCGTATATATTACTGCAGGCGGTGTTAATGGTACGCTTAAGGCTGTTGCTGAGCAAAAAGGCGATATTCGTGTCTGTACCTTTGATGATACTGAAATAACCCGTCAGGCGCTGATAAGCGGAGCAGTGCAGGCAACAATTTGCCAGCAGCCATTTGAACAGGGATATTATTCAATTAAATCCATTTTTGATACTATCGTTATGAAAAAAGAAGCTCAGAATACCATTCATACTCAACTTTCAATCAAGGTTGATGAGGCGCTTTAACAGCCTTTTTGGAGAGATTTTTATGAAATATTTTTCTATTACGCATTATGATAACGATAATACTCCCGTCGGAGAATTGCAGGCTGTCAGCAGCGATGAAATCGCCATCAAAGAAAATGCCTTTGATATGGATTGCTTTGGCAAAAGAACAAATGCTGTTTTAACCGTTAAAAAAAACCAAATTAAAAAATCAGCATTGAGTTTCGTTGTTGAGGATCAGGAATGGGATACGGATAACTATGTTTTTGCTCCTGCGGCACTTTATAACGGAAATCGTTTTGAAAGCCTCAGCAAAGACTATCCGCCTATGCTGACAGAGGAAGAGGCGCGTAGATATTCCGGTGAAACCGTGATATCCGATGTTCCAAGGCTGAATAAGCAAAAAAACGGCTGTGCTCAGCTTAATGCGGGCGATTTGTCTTTACCCTGCGTGGGCTACTATTCGTACAAAAATAAATCGGGATATTTGCTGTTCTTTGAACAAAAAAATGAGCTTGGCAATTTCGGCATAACCGTAAAAGAGGATGCCAAAACAAAGTCGGCAAAATTTATTTTAACTTCGCCCTGTGTACGTACGCCGAATAAATACACGATGTGTTCAACTGCATATAAATCAGATGATACGGCGGCTGATTTGAAAAAAGGTGACACAGTGACCTTTTCCGTTACAGAGTACCGTTTTGAATGTAACACCATATGCGAATTTCTGAATATGTTTTTTATGCTCCGTCAGGTACAGAATTATTCAAGAAGTCATCCCAATAAGCTGCCCTGGAGCTGTGCGTTCAATCTTGTTGAGGAAAAATATAACCAGCGAAACTGGGTTGATAAATACGGATTTTATAAATCCTCGGAGGCTTCAGGCGGAATTTGCAGCCAGTGGCAGACAGGCTGGGTGGGCGGAGCAATAAATACTTTGCCGGGCTTTGCCCTCGGTAACGATGAAACCAAGGAGAAAAGCAGAAAAACACTCGATTTTGTATTTGATAAGCTGCAGCATAAAAGCGGATTTATATATGGTATATTCTGTGACGGTAAAGCCTATGGAGATAATCCTTTTCAGCAGGATAATCCGAATATACTTTTAAGCCGAAAGGATGCAGATGCTTTGTACTATATTGCAAAGCAGCTTTTGTTTTTGCGTTACAGCAATGAAAGCATACCTGATTTATGGCAAAAGGGGCTGCGCTGTCTTGCAGATGCTTTTGTTACCTACTATAAAAACAATGGCGAAATCAGCCAGTTCATAGATACTGAAAAAGGAAAGCCATATATTTTCGGCTCGGCAAGTGCAGGAATTGTGTGTGCAGGACTTGCTCTGTGCTCGTCCTATTTTGACTGCGGTGACTATATGAAAACCGCTATGAATATAGGTGAAGATTATTATAAAAATTTTATCTCAAAGGGATATTCAACAGGCGGACCGGGTGAGGCATTGGCGTGTCCCGACAGTGAATCGGCATTTGCCCTGCTTGAAAGCTTTGTCATTCTTTACCGATTTACCGAAGATGAAAAATGGCTGAAATACGCAGTTGACACTGCATCGCTGTGTGCAAGCTGGTGCGTAGGCTATGATTACGCCTATGAAAGTGATACCCAGTTGTTTGAACGGAAAACTGCAACGACAGGTGCCGTTTGGGCAAATCTTCAAAATAAGCACGCTGCACCCGGCATATGTACAATGTCGGGAGAGGCTTTTTTACACCTTTATCGTGCAACAGGAAACACTGCATATCTTGAACTGCTAAAGGATATATCCCATAACATTACGCAGTTTGTCAGTACTCCTGAAAATCCCATTTACGCAAGCTATGTGTGGCATAACAAGCCTGCACATATGCAGAAGCTTATAAACAGATGGTTTGCGAAAACTGTTTTTTCACTATTCAAAGGGAAAAATGCAAAAAAGCTTATCAATTCACCCCACCAGAAAATGTTTAATCCTACAGGTCGTGTCAATGAGCGTGTTAACCTTTCCGACTGGGAGGGCAAGAATAATGTGGGTGAAATTCCTATAGGTTCCTGCTGGTGTGAGGTTTCTGTAATGCTTACCTATCTTGAAATTCCTGCAGTATACATTCAAACAGATACTGGTTTTTGTTTTTCACTGGATCATATAGAATGCTCGGTAATAAGCAAAACTGACAGTATTCTGACAGTTGAACTGTATAATCCTACTGACTATGATGCGAATTACAGAGTATTTATTGATTCGGAATACGCCTGTAAAAAAGCTTTGCCGGCAGACAAATTTTTGAATTTTACAAATGTCATTTTGTATTCAAAAGAAAGAAAGCAGATTAGAATAAACAGGAGATCATACCATGTTTGAAATAAGAGAAAAAGATTTTTATTTAAACGGCAAAAAATTCAACATATATTCGGGAACAATGCATTATTTTCGTATTCCCTGCGAATATTGGGAGGATCGTCTTTTAAAGCTGAAGGCGGCAGGTCTTAATACAGTTGAAACCTATATTGCGTGGAATGTTCATCAGCCTGAGGAAGATAAGTTCTGCTTTGATGGTCAAAATGATGTTGTTCGTTTTGTCGAAACAGCACAAAAGGTTGGATTGAATGTCATTTTACGCCCCGGTCCGTATATATGTGCCGAATGGGAGTTCGGCGGTTTCCCTGTATGGCTGCTGAAATATGACGACATACGCCTTAGATGTTACAGTGAACCCTATATTTCTTTGGTAAAACAATATTTTGATGTGCTGCTGCCAAAGCTTGTACCTCTTCAGATTACGTACGGCGGTCCTGTTTTAATGATGCAGTTTGAAAATGAATACGGAAGCTATGGCAGCGATAAAAAATATTTGTCTTTTTTGTGTGAAATAATGAGAAAGAATGGTATTGATGTTCCGCTGTTTACCTCAGACGGCGAGTCAAATTATCATCTTTCAGGCGGAAGTCTTTCAAATGAATTTAAAACCGTAAATTTCGGCAGTTATCCTGTTGACGGTTTCAGGGATATTCAAAAGTATCAGCCTGATAAGCCGCTGATGTGCAGTGAAATGTGGTGCGGCTGGTTTGACCACTTTTATGAAAAACACCATCATTCATCAAATGCATATTCAAAGATAACATTAACTAAAATAATAAATCAATTCTTTGATATGAATGCAAATTTCAATTTTTATATGTTCCACGGCGGTACAAATTTTGGATATATGGCAGGTGCAAATTATGCAAATGTTTACCAGCCCACAACAACAAGCTATGATTATGATGCACCGCTTAATGAATATGGAGATTATACATATAAGTATTATATAATCCGTGATTTGCTGTGTAAAAAGCAGGGGATAAATCCGCCTTTGCCTGACCGTCCGAAGACGCAGCATATCGGAACAGTTGCCTTGACTGAAACAGCTTCTCTTGCCGGTAATGTAAAAAACATAGGCTCTCATTTTTTTGACCATATTCCTCATTATATGGAGCATTACGGTCAAAACTACGGTTTAATTCTGTATCATACCGAGATTGAGGGGAATTACCCGAATACCTCCATTTATGCTGATGGTGTTCACGATGTTGCTTATGTTTATGTAAACCACAAATTTGTCGGCAAATTTAACAGAAGTGTTCCTTTAACAAAAAAACAAATAAAATATGGTGTTGCAGCAAAGGAAAGCTTCAATTTTCCTATTCCTGCATTTAACGGAAAAATTGAAGTTGATATTCTTGTTGAAGGTATGGGCAGAATTAATTTTAATAAAGGTATTTATGACCGAAAAGGCTTGAGAAATGTTTGTATCGGTGAACAGTATGTATATGATTTTGATATATATACACTGCCTGTTGATAAGCTTGATAAGGTTGTGTATGACGGTAAAAGTCAGTATCCTGCATATTTAAAAGGACACTTTAAAGCAAATTCAAAAGATGATTGCTTTATATCTATGGAAGGCTTTACAAAGGGTTATGTTTTTGTTAACGGAATTAATTTGGGGCGCTACTGGAATGTTGGACCTCAGAGAGCACTTTATCTTCCCGGTGTATGGCTTAAGGAGGATAATGAAATTGTTGTTCTTGAGCTGGAGGGCTGCAAGAAAAAATTCTTGTCAATAACAGACCGTCCTAAATTTAAGTGATAATTTTGAATGTCAAATAAGAAAACAGGGGTAAAATATGAAAAAGATTATGCAGAAGGCTAAAACCTTTGTACTTGATATAGGTACATACTGGAATAAGCCAAGAGAAGGCGAATATGTTTCAAACAAGGAATTTGCAAAGTTTGTGGTTGGTGCGAGCGGTTCAAATACGGCTTCCTATGCCGGAGGCAATCTCAGCTTTACGGCAGGCTGTCTTTTTGTCGGCGCAATATACGGGCTGAAAATGATGGATTTCGTAATGCTGGGTTTTGTTAACCTGATAGTCGGATACTTATTTTCACCCATTAATATGATTATCACCGATAATCTGGGCACACCGCCAAAGAAAACGATGAGGCTGATTAACTGGGCTGCTCTTGCATTTTTTGTTTTTGGTGCTCTGTGTTTCTTTGTTCCCCAAAAATATTTTGAGGGATTTATGCCTGCCCTGCCTCAGGTTGTAGGTTCAAAATTTTTAATTCAGGTTTTTACTATATACTGGAATATTTTTGTGCTTAAAAAGCTTTCTCCGAAATTCGGAAAATACAGAAGCTGGATTCTTGCGGGAATTATTCCTTATATAGCAAGTCTGATACTTCTTGTATGGTTCCCCTACAATAATCTTGAGTATCACAACAAGTTCTGGGTTATGCACCTGTTCTTTGCTTTTTGGAGTTGTTTTGCTACTTGCTTCGGACAAATTACAAATATTCAGAATGTTATTTCTCCGAATACAAACGAGCGCACAAGAATTATGTCAATCGGCTCATTTCTTTACAGCCTTTTGCCGTCAATATATAACATTGTATTTCCCGTTCTTGCAGCAAAGATGGGAGGTATTACCGATATTAAGGCATACCGTTATGTTGTTCCCGGAATCATAATCGTGGTATCTCCGCTTGCACTGTTTTTAGTGTTTGGAATTAAAGATAGGGTTGTTCAGGAACAGTCACACAAACCGCAGGTTGATATGAAGCACGGCTTCCGTGAGGTGCTGAGAAACAAATATCTATGGATTTCAAATATTTCAGGCTGGATAGGTTCTTTTTCAATAGGTGCAATCAATATTGTAAATATGCTTATCATTTACTCTTTGCGTCAGGACTGGGTTCTCGGTATTATGGCAACCATACTCGGAACTGCATGGACTCCCGGTATGCTTCTTGCACCGCTGCTGATTAATAAATTCGGCAAAAAAAGAATTATGCTGTTTTGCAAATATATCACAATACTTTGTTCGTTCCTTTCGGTTGCAGGTGTATATTTAAACAGCTTTGTAATTATAATTGTTTCTACATATATTTCGACAATGCTTACCTCCGTGGTTGGTATTGTTTCAAACGCAATGACTGCTGATATATGGGATTATCAGCAATATATTTCCGGCGAGCGTCTTGACGGCTGTATGGGAATTTTTGCTTATCTTTCTGCTCCTCTTACAACTGCATCGGCACTTTTGATTCCGTATCTTTATGAACAGGTCGGATTTACCTCTGACTGGAATATTCTGTATGATAACGCAATACGTAATCAGGTATTTATTATAACGATTGTTGCAAGTGCAATTACAGGTTTCCTGTCAACCATACCTTATCACTTTTATGATTATACCGAGGAAAGGCACGAAGAAATCATTCAGGAGCTTCGTGAGCTTGCACAGCAGAGCGAAAGCCATGAAAACAGCGAAACGGATACTGCTGCACAAGAATTGTGTACGGAAATGAATTGAGGTGAAATATATGAAAAAGAATGTTTTCATAGTTGTTACTTTTATAGTGGTGATAGCACTGTCTTTTACTGCATTTGGTTGGTATACTTATTCAAGCAATAAAAATTCATTTAAAGAAACGGATGACGGCTGCGGTCTTTACAGATACAAAAGCACATCTGTTCAGGAGGTTTTTGATGTTCCTGAAGACTACGAAGGAATGCCTGTCACAGAACTGATGTCATTCAGCGTCGCGAATGCGGAATATCTTAAAGAAATCAATATTTCAAAAAACATCAAAGCCATTGATGTTTGGGCGCTTACCAATTGTCCCTTGCTTGAAAGAATAAATGTTGATGCAGACAATCCATATTTTTGTTCTGTGGACGGTGTGCTTTATAACAAGGATAAAACAGAATTGATTTTTTATCCGAATGCAAAAACAGCTCTTGTTAAGGATGAGTCAGGAGCTGTAGTAGGAGGCGGAGAGCTTGTTTTGCCCGACAGTGTAGTGTCAATCCGTGATAATGCTTTTTATCTTTGCACAAATCTTTATGCCGTTACACTCAATAACGGGCTTAAAAGCATTGGCAATAAGGCATTTTTAAAGTGTGAAAATCTGCAGGAAATTAAATTCCCCGATACGCTTGAAGAAATCGGAACAGATGCATTTTCCTATTGCAATTCGCTGAAAACGGTTGAAATTCCGTCTTCCGTTAAAAGCATAGGCGATTATGCCTTTTTCTCAACAGCGTCACAAGTTGAAAAAATCGTTATGCACCATAACAGCGAAGCTGATCTTGAACTCGGAAAAGACTGGCTTCCTAATCATTCGGAAAAAATAAGCAAAAAAATACCTGTTGAATTTGTCGGAGAATAACAGAAATGCAGCATTTTTCATTTAATTTTGATTATGACAGCGAAACACGTCAGGTTTCAAAGCATTGGCAGTTTTGTATCGGAAGCGGTCACGCTGCTCTTGCACATCGCACTGATTATGTAAAACAGCTGAAACTTGTACACGATGAGCTTGGTATTGAGAGAGTTCGTTTCCACGGGATTTTTAATGACGATATGAATGTCTGTCAGCGAATTTGTGAACATCTTCCTGTTATAAGCAGAAATAAAACGAAGCTTTACAGCTTTTATCAGGTTGCAAAAATATATGATGAACTGCTCGAAATCGGAGTGAAGCCTTTTGTTGAAATAGGCTTTATGCCGTCGGCTCTTGCGTCCGGCAAAAAAACTGTGTTTTATTATAAAGGCAATGTCACTCTTCCTAAAAAAATGGAGGAGTGGCAGGATTTTATCAGTGCGTTTGCAAGGTTTCTTATTAACAGATATGGTGCAGAGGAGGTCAGAAGCTGGTATTTTGAGATTTGGAATGAGCCCGATCTTCCCTGCTTCTTTAAAGGCAGTATGAAGGATTATTACCGCCTTTATGCTGCAACTGTCAAAGCACTTAAACGTGTGGATTCAAAACTTAAGGTGGGCGGACCTGCCACAACCAAGAGCAGTCACCTGTCTGAATTCTTGGAGTATTGCAGGCGTGAGAATGTTCCTGTTGATTTTGTTTCAACACATCAATATCCTACTGATGAACTGGGACATTCCATTAATCGTGAAAAATTAAAGCAAATCAGTAAAATAAAAACATATAACACATCGGAATCCATGCGGGCACTTTTGCAGCCGATATTTGACAATGTTAATGATTTCAAGCCGGAGCTTAAGGGCTACCTTACAAAAGAGGCTGAGCGTGCACGCTGCGAAGCCCACGGACTGCCTGTTTTTTATACGGAATGGAGCATAAGCTCAAACTGTGTTGCAGCAATTCACGATACTACACGCACATCATCCTTTTTAGTAAAAACCGTTCTGGACAATCAGGGTATTGTTGACGGCTCAAGCTATTGGACCTTTTCTGATATATTTGAAGAATTATTTTTCTTTCCCGACCCGTTTTGCGGCGGTTTCGGACTTTTAACTGCTGACGGTATAAAAAAGCCTGCGTTTTGGGCTTTCAAGCTGCTGGCACAGCTTCCCGACACACGATATTGTCTGCCTGTTACTGACGATGATGTTGAATTAACAGCATTCCGCAATGACAATGGGGATTTATTTTTAATGCTTTATGCGCAGAATTTTGATGATACTAAGTGTAGTTATCAGGTTACGATTCGAGTGAATCATGCTCCTGATTTTTCTAAAGGGCAGATACACAGAATCAACAGCAGGTATGGTAATCCGGTAAGCCTTTGGGAAGAAATGGGCAAGCCTGCCGTTCTGTCCAAACAGGAGCTTGAATATATTAAATCTTCATCAAAAATGCTCACTGAACCAATTGACGTTAAGATGGACGACAATGGCTGTGTGCTTAATCTGACCATTGAAGAAAATGAGGTCGCTTTAATCGAATTAAAATGCCATTGATAGCAATAAGGAGATAATATGCGTTATAGAATAAATAAATCAAATTATTTGGCTTTTAATAAGTTTGCAGAAAATCGATTGCCTCATCGCAGTTATTTTATTCCGTTCTTAAACAGAGAACGGCTTGACAAAACAACATATATTGCCGAAAGATATGAAAGTGACGCTGTTATTCTGTTTTCGGGAGAATGGGATTTTCACTATTACAAGCACGCATCTATGCTTTCCTGTGAGTTTGATACTGAGAGCATTGAATTCAGTAAAGTGCATATTCCGTCAACCTGGCAAAAAACAGGCTATGACAAAATCAATTATCTCAATTCTATGTATCCCTTCAGATGCAATCCGCCAAAAACACCGAAAAACTGTCCGGTTGGTGTTTACCGCAAATCTTTTTTGCTTGAGAAGAAATCAGATTTTACATATATGATTACCTTCTTAGGTGCAGGTGCATCTCTTGACCTTTATGTTAACGGAAAATATGTTGGCTATGGCGAGGGGAGTCATAACAGCCGAGAATTTGATTTGACTGATTTTCTGGAGGACGGAGAAAATGAACTGCTTGCAGTAGTCTTTAAATGGTCAACAGGAACATATCTGGAATGTCAGGATATGTTCAGGGAAAATGGTATTTTCCGTGATGTGTATATTACAAAGCAGCCAAAGTCATATATTTATGATTTTCAGTTTCAGGCAATAAAAACAAAGCAGGGCTATGATGCTGTAATAAAAGCAGATGTCTGTTCTAAAGAAAGCACGCTGATAAAGGCTCAGCTTTATCTTGATAATGTCCTTGTTTGCGAAACAGAAAATTCGTCAGCTAAAATAATTGAATTTAAAGATCTTGATGTTACAGAGTGGAACGCTGAACAACCTGTCTGCTATGATTTAATCCTGACCTTATATTCAAATGAAAAAGAGCTACAATGTATCCGTCAGAAAGTTGGCTTTAAAACGATTGAGCTTGACGGATGCCGTTACCTTTTAAACGGCAAGGCTATAAAGCTGAAGGGTGTGAATCACCATGATACACACCCTGTAAGAGGATATGCAATGACTGCGGAGGATTTACGCAGGGACATTGAATTAATGAAGGAATACAATGTGAATTGTGTGCGAACTGCACATTATCCTCCTGATCCGCTTTTTATCACAATGTGTGATGTTTACGGTATTTATGTTGTTGACGAAGCAGACATTGAAACCCATGGCTGTTTTATAAGAAATATAGATTTAATCAGCAATAATCCTAAATGGGAAAAGCACTATCTTGACCGTGTGGAAGCACTATATGAGCGTGACAAAAATCATCCCTGCATTGTTATGTGGTCAATGGGAAATGAGTCGGGCGGAATTAAAAATTTTGATACCTGTTATTCCTATCTGAAAACCAAAACCAATATTCCTGTTCATTATGAGCCTGCCTGCCGCAGTGAACGGATAAGGTATGATATACTTGCTCATTTCTATACTTCGCCGAACGATATGCGTGCCCTTGCAAGAGGAGAGTGGAAGAATCCACGGAATTATGATGCTCCGTTCTTCCTGTGTGAATATGCCCACAGTATGGGTGTCGGACCGGGAGGGCTTGATGAATACTGGAATGTTATTTACAGTGACGACCGTTTTTTAGGCGGATGTATCTGGGAGTGGGCGGATCACGCACATTATGATAAAAACGGAAAATACAAATATACCTACGGCGGTGATCACGGTGACAGGCGCAACAGCGGTAATTTTTGCTGTGATGGCTTGTTTTATCCTGACAGAACGCCGTCGTCAAGTGCACTGTGTATGAAAAATGTTTACAGCCCACTCAAAGCATTTTGTAAAAATGGTGATTTCTTTATCCGTAATACCAATTATTTCAAGAGCAGTGATGATATGCACATAGAATGCATATTGCTTAAGAACGGCGAAAGTGAAGTGCTTTATGAAGGTAATGAAGTTGTTTTACCGCAAAATGATTTTAAACTGCCTATTGTATTCAGCCTTAAAGATGATGACGATGCTTTCCTTATTTTTAAGTACACAAATGCAGATGGCAGTGTGCTTGCCCGTGAACAGATTGTTCTGAAGGAGAATTTGCCTGATAAGCATTTTAAGAATCAAAAGCTTTGCTGGAGCGAAAACAATGGTAAAAGACATCTGCAATTCAGTGACAGTGAAATGATTTGGAGTAAAGACGGCAGGCTGATGCATATTGCTGACAAAAAAAAAAACGCAGTTTTATCTGCTGATTCTATTGGCTTTGAGCCGTCACTCTATCAGGCAGTAATTGACAATCATACATATGTTGCGCCTGCGCTTAAAAAAGCAGGTCTTGATTGTCTAAAAATACAAAAGGTTAAGAGTTCTTTTGACGAATATCTCAATACTGTTGAGCAGAATATTCTTCTAACAGCAAAGGGTAAAAAGCTTTTTAAAGTTCAACTTCTTCAAAAGGCAGTTGAAAATAATGCCGTTTGTATAACCGCATCCTTTACAAGCTTTTCTAAAAAACCGCTTGATATGCTTCAAATGGGTCTGATTCTGAAACTTAACGGTTCTTATAATCGTGTTCGCTACTATGGTATGGGAGAATATGAGAGCTATTGTGATTTTTCCTGTCAGGATGTAATGGGTATATATGAAACTGCTGCTGAAGATATGTATACTGAAAACATTAAGCCGCAGGAATCCGGCAACAGAAATATGGTGCGCTGGGCAGAAATCACAGATAGCAGGGGCGGAGGTATCCGCATTACTGCAATTGAGCAGGATTTGAACTTTAAAGCTGTTAATATTGAAGAAAAAAATCTTTGCAATTCAAAGCATATGGAAAATGTGGTACACACGGATAAAACCTTTGTTCATATTAATGGTTTTATGAGAGGAATAGGCTCTGCAAGCTGCGGTCCCGATACTGATGAAAAATACAGAAAGCGCATGCATTACGGTGAAACCTATACTTATACCTTTAAGCTTGAGGCTATATAACAAAAAAATAACACAGCCTGCAGAAATGCCAAGCAGTGTATTGAACACCATTCGTACAAGACCTAAAGAGAGCAGATTATTTTTAGCGTGAATATGCTTTCTGTATGTAAATGGTTTGAAATTATCAAAATAATACGGAACCTCGTGTATAGCGTCATTATATATAATGTATCTTCCGTTTTCAAAAATGAGATAATTCTCCCGAAATTCACCCACAGCTTTGAGACAAGGATAAATATGTTTTTCTGCAAGGCTGTATCTCTTGTGCTGTTCCGTCTCATTACTATAGTTACATTATTATAGCATATATATAAAACATAATCGTTAACTTGTCAGTAACAGATTTTGCTTAATCTGTGAAAATATATAAATTTTTGTATGAACCGGAGGTTTGTTTATGAAAAACTGGGTTATTGAAACCGAAAATATACCTGCCGAAATTACATTTTCGTTAGGAAAAGTGATTTTGGAAAATGCACTTGTGCGGCGTGAAATTGAAACACAGGGATGTAAAACGGTGTCTTTTTTCAATTATCAAAAAAATATTGAAATGATTGATACACCAAAGGGTGATTTTTGGATATCCTTAAACGGGAAAAATTACAGTACAGATGTGTTCGATTTTTCCGAATGCAGACTTGTTCCCTGTGAGGAAAGAGTGCCGTTTAAGAAATCTCCTACAATGACTTATCATGGCTCATATCCTCCTCCCGGAAAGGCTGTTGAAATTTGTTATAACGGCACGGAAATTCCGCTGGCAGTAACTGTAAGATATGAAATTTATGACGGTATGCCGGTGATTATGAAACGCATAACCATAAAAAACATAAGTGCAGACGAAATCATTATTGACAATATTGCTGCAGATGTAATGTGTATTACGCAAAACAGAGATAGCATTTTTGTAGACAGTGACTATAATTCAACCACTCAGTTTTTGGGACTGGACCTGTCAAAATATGCAAAAAACTATGCACGTTTTCAATATGATTTTCTGGAGATAGCGCCTCTTTTCCGTATGAATATTAAGGTTAAAGGCGCTGAAGAGCTATCGTCAATCTGTGCCTATGAGCTCCTTTTTTCAGCAGATTATTACGAAAGCAGGCTGATTGAGGTTAAGGAAATGTACCGCCGTGTTGCCCCATGGTGCACTGACAATGTGCTGTTTTTCCACTTGATATCGAACAGCAGCAGAACAATACGCAGGGCAGTTGACCAGTGTGCTGAAATCGGGCTTGAAATGATTATTCAGTCATTCGGCTCAGGCGTTAATATGGAAAGCGGTAATGAACGCTATCTCAGCCGAATGAAAAAAGCGTATGACTACGGTCACGAAAAAGGGCTTCGTATGGGTGCATATACGCTTGCTTATGTTAAAGATTACCACCCTGTAAAAGGTGATGAGGCTCTTAATCACGACGGCAGTCATATATGCCGCTGCCTTGCCTGTGAATGGGCAGAGCAGTATATGAAAAATGTAATCCGTTTTATAGACAAAACAGGCGCTGATGCCGTAGAAATTGACGGACCTTACGGTATGCTGATGTGTTCAGGCGGCAAAACACATAAACACGACGATTTTACCGATTCTCAGTATAAGCAGTGGAAAGCCTCGGTAGCGGATTGGTATAATGAGATTAAACAGCGCGGCGTTTATATAAATGCTCCTGACTGGCATTTCCTTAATGGTATCAGCAGATGCCCTGTCGGGTATGAAGAAATTGCTTTTTCAGAAAAGCGTGCAGAACAGCTTATTACCTCACGTATTTATTATTACAAGGGTACCTTTGACAAAAATCCTTCGCAGGGCTGGGGATTTTTGCCTTTGAATGTTTATCACGGCGGCGGTAAGGACGCTATGTTCTTCCCGACTGAGAAAAATGCATTTGAATTTGACTGGGCAATGGCTCAGATTACCGCAAGCGGTGTATGGCCTACCATAAGAGGAAAGAAGGTTTATGATTCTCAGACAGGCAAGGAAATCTTTAAAAAATGGGTTAGTATTTTCAAAAAATACCGCGAGGTGCTTAATGGTATTACGGTTCACTTTATGCCGCCGCGTATAGATGCTGAAAAACCTGACAGAACCACTTGTATAGATGCTATAATGAATCAGCTTCCTTACGGAGATACAAGAGGCTTTGTGATGTTCTTTAATCAGACAGACAGTGAGCGTACTGAAGAAATTACACTCCCTGTTTATTATACGGGACTGACAGAGCTTTCGGCACCGCCTGCACCCTTTGAAAACACAAAAAACAGCGATGTTTTATACCCTCTTTACGGAGAAGAAATTGCGCCTCTTGTCATAAAGGCAAGGGATGGCTCACAGAGAACCTTTGTAACAGATGACAAGGTTGTTGATAAGCCGATCCCGCCTTTGCCTGAGGCAGAGCTTACTGCATGTGAAATCTGTGTTTCAAAAGAGGACAAAAAGCCTGAAAATTACAGAATTGATACGAACGGAAATATTAAAATGAAAATAACTTTGCCGCCGATGTCTTATGAGTGGTATGTTTTGAAAGAAGTAAGGAAAGGATAAAGCTAATGGAGAAAATAATTAAAGTTGCTGTTATCGGTTTGGGTCAGCGTGGTATGCAGTTAATAGAGCCAATGCTTAAAATGAACGATGTGCAGATAATTGCAGTATGCGATGCATATGATGACAGAGCTGAACATGCTTGTAAAACAGTTGCTGATGCGGGTTTTGATGAGCCGTTTCATACATGTAATTATAAAGAAATTCTTGCATTGGAGTCACTTGATGCGGTTGTTATTGCCACCTCATGGGAGAGGCATATTGAAATTGCTGTAGAAGCTATGAGAAAAGGTATTTTTACAGCTATGGAGGTTGGCGGAACATACAACCTGCAGGAGTGCTTTGATTTGGTGCAGGCACAGGAGGAAACAGGAACACCGTTTTTCTTCCTTGAGAACTGCTGTTATGGTCAGCGTGAGCTTATGTGCCTTAATATGGCAAGGCAGGGAGTTTTCGGCGAAATCGTGCATTGTGACGGTGCATACCGCCACGATTTAAGAAATGAGGTGTCCTATGGCAGGGAAAACCGTCATTACCGACTTTCTCACTATAAAGAGCATAACTGCGAAAATTACCCCACTCATGATTTAGGTCCTATTGCTAAAATTCTCGGTATCAACAGAGGCAATCGTATGCTCAGACTGGTTTCTGTTGCCAGCAAGTCACGTGGTTTGCACGAATATATCAGAGAGCATAAAGCAGATGATGAAGAGCTGATGAATACACAGTTTAAGCAGGGTGATATCGTAACTACGGTTATAACCTGTGAAAATGGTGAAACAATTACGCTTACACTTGATACAACACTTCCCCGAATTTACAGCCGTAATTTTACGGTGCACGGCACAAAGGGTATGTATCAGGAAGACGGAGATTATGTATTCCTTGAAAAAGATATAGAAGGCGATGTTGCCGAGATAGATATGAATCCACAGAAGATTTGGAAAAATGCCGATAAATATGCCGAGGATTATGACAATGATTTGTGGAAGCATAAGTCAAAGGGTATGCTTGAAAGCGGTCACGGCGGTATGGATTATCTCGTTCTTCGTTCTATGGTTAATGCCATAAAGGGAGAAACCCTGCCTGCTATTGATGTTTATGATGCAGCATCCTGGATGTGTATTACTGCGTTATCGGAAAAGTCAATTGAAAATGGTAATATTCCCGTTGAAATTCCTGATTTCACAAATGGTAAATATAAAAACAGAAAGGATAAATCGACCGGCAAATATGCACTTGATTAAGGAGTTGTCTTATGAAATACATAAAAAAGATATTATGCCTTGTTATTACGCTAATGATAACTGCTTTAATGTCCTCCTGCTCAGTGCAAAGCAAAATGAGTGAGCCTCAGCCGGAGCCTGTAAATCTTAGTCAGCCACAGCCGAGAGAGCGTGAAAAACGCATCGGTGATATATTTGTTTCACCCATTGGTAATGACAGCAACAACGGCACAAGGGAAAACCCTGTTAAAACAGTTGAAAAGGCGGTTGAACTTGCAGAAAAACTGAATAAAAAGGAAAAGGTAATATCCTTTGCAAAGGGAGAATACTCCGTTTCCTCCATTGCGCTTACAGGCAAGAATAACGGCACTGTATTTTATGGTGAAGAGGAGGACGTGATTTTTAACGGCGGAGCTACACTGAATCCATCTGATTTTGAAACCTATAAGGATAATATTAAAATGCTTGACCTGAAAAAGTATGGTGTAACGCAGGAACAGATAGGCAATGTCAGAGCCTTCGGAGCTTACAATACTGCCGAAAAATATGGTGAAGAGGGAAGCCTTTACTGTGAACTGTTTTGTGATGGTGAACGTATGACACTTGCCCGTTATCCGAACGCAGGTGAAGAAAATCTCACAACAGGCAAAATAATAGATAATGGTGACTCAAAGGAAATTTATACAAGCAGTGGAACGCAGCAAAATCCTGATTGGGAGGATATGAAAAATCCCCGTGGCGGAACCTTTGCTGTTGATGAAGCACTTGCCAATCGTATAAAAGGCTGGCAACGCAGTGACGATATATGGCTTTTCGGCTATTTTCAGTATGATTGGGCAGATTCTGCAACACCGCTTGCATCCTTTAATGAGAACAGTATAACAACAAAATACGCAAGCGTTTACGGCTTTAAAGAAGATATGCCTTTTTATTTTTTCAATGTTTTTGAGGAGCTTGATACGGCTGGTGAATGGTATATTGACAGGGATAAGCTTATCCTCTATTTTATTCCGCCTGAGGACTTTGAAAATAAATCTCTCCAGCTTTCTCTTGAAACAGAAAATTTGATTATTCTTGATGATGCTGAAAACATTACATTTGACGGCATTACTTTTTGCGGCACGAGAGCAGGTGCAATCAAGGGAACAGGCAGCAACATCACTATTGAAAACTGTACGGTTAAAAATGTCGGCGAAAGTGCAATTGAAATCGAAGGCAACAAAATTCTTGTTGAAAACAATACAATTACCGCCACAGGCAAAGCAGGTGTAATTCTTACAGGCGGAGACAGAGAAAGCCTTATATCATCTGAAAATATTGTTACAAACAATTTGATTTATGATTGGTCGCAGGTTTATCAGACATATCAGGCGGCTGTTGCAATTCATGGTGTCGGCGGTGTTTGCAGTCACAACGAAATTTATAATTCTCCGCATGAGGCAATAACTTATTCGGGCAACAACAATATTATTGAATACAATGTAATTCACGATGTAGTTCTGAAATCGTCTGATGCAGGCGCAATTTATTCAGGCAGAAGCTGGAATCAATATGGAAACATTGTGCGTTACAACTGTATTTACGATATCGGCTCTGACGGCTTTGAGCCAAGCGGAATCTATTTTGATGACGCACTTTCAGGTCAGGAGGCATATGGCAATCTGCTTGTTAATATACCCGGTTGCGCATTCCTTTTGGGCGGCGGACGAGATTTACAGATTAAAAATAATGTTATTGTAAATGCGGGTACACCTATTTCTTATGATGATCGTGCAATTGCAGGAATAGAAGACGGCGGCTGGTTTGCTCATGCAAAAACTCCGAACGAAGGTTTGTGGGCAACGCTCAAAGAATTTGATATAAATTCAACTGCGTGGAAGGAAGCGTATCCGCAGCTTTCAGCACTAAGTGATGATTTTGATAATACCGATGACCCTGATTTTGCAGCAAATCCTGCAAACAGCATTGTGGAAAATAATGTGATTATGAATAAGAAAAAGAATATCGGCAGTATTGCAAAGCGGGTTAAAAAATACAGCTGTGTGCAAAATAATAATCTTTATACCTTTGAACACAGTCCGTATATCGACAGTGATTACGGCAAGGATATTTCAATGAACGGATTTAGTGCTCTTCCAACCGATAAAATGGGAAGAACATATTATTGATGCCAAAACAAAATCAGCCTTAACGGATTATCATTCCGTTAAGGCTGATTTTATTTAGTGCCCAGAAGAGCTGCTCCTAAAAGATTGCTGTCACTGCCGAATTGAGTGTTAACAATTGTAGGTTTTCTTATACTTTTATCGTTTTTAAAGAAACAGTCTAAATAATATTTTATCTTGTCTGTAATAAGTCTACTGTTTGAAATTGCACCGCCGAAAGCGATAAGCTCAGGGTCATATGCTAAATATGAGTACCAGCATTTGAGAGCTACTGCTTTTGAATAGCTTTCAATCAAGCATTCAGCTTTTTTATCATTCTGCAATGCTTTTTCCTCAAGCATAATCATATCTCCGTTTTTGAGAGAGGGGTTGTATTCTTTCGTAAGACAGATGCTGTTAGCCTGCTTATCATACAGATATTTATCGCCGTCATAATACTCGGGCATCATAAACATTGCACCTGCCTGATTTGTACTGCCGGAAAAAAGCTTGCCGTTAATCATAACAGCACAGCCTAAGGATGAACCAAGAACAAATAATACAGCATTTTGATTATCTTTTAATACGCCGTATTCCTTTTCTGCAAGCAGTGCACAACGGGCATCATTTTCAATATAAACAGGGCATTTGTATTTTTTTGACAAAAAACTTGTTAAGTTATGTGCCGATGTGCTTTCAAGTGTTTCATAGCTTATTGAAAATCCGTCTTCACTCCAGAAGCCACCGCTTGAAATACCGATATAATCAACCGGAAAGCAGATAACACTGCCGATAAGCCTGATCAGCATTAAAAAATCATTTGTAGTTTCCCACTTGCCTTTTTTTATGATTTTGTTTTTATCCATAACAGCATATTTTGTAAAAGTCCCGCCGATGTCAAGTGTAAAAATCATAGCTGTCACCTAATATATGCTTTAATTGTTGCAAGCTTTTGACCTTTCGTTTTTTTAGTTGGTCTTATGATGAAATCACCTACATTTTCGGGAATGATAAAGGTTTCTGCATAGTGAACAATATAAGGTTCAAATGAATTATCAGGACTTATAATCTCTGCTTCCTCACCCTCTACGAGATTTAGCACACAGACACTGCCGTTTGATTTGTGATAAACCTCATCAGTGAACCAATGACGCACAGTTTCAATAGGCTCGTTAATATGAAGTCCTGTTTTTTCTGCCTTGTATGTATCTGTTTCTTCAATGGTATCAAATTTGTCTATAAGATTTTCTTTAACCCATTTTGTATCACGAGAATAATTTATTACCTTGCTGCCGTGCTTAATGTTTATGGGACGTGGCTTGCCGTCAAGTCCCAGCCTGCCCCAATCCCACAGCTTAAATGTAAAAATATACGGTGTGCTGGATATTTCAAGCACCATCGCATTTGAGCCTGAGCAATGGAGCGTTCCTCCAGGAATTAAGAAATGGTCGTGTTTTTTGGCACTCCACTTGTTTACATATTTTTCAACATCAATTTCACCTGTTTCCTGAGCATTGTTAAGCGCACCAATAAATTCATCGGCTATAATGCCCTCCCTTGCTCCAAGGTAAACACAACTATCCTCACCGCTGTCAAGAATATAATAGCTTTCGTCCTGGGTGTACGGCATATTAAAATGCTCATGAATATATTGTGTAGTGGGGTGAACCTGCAGTGAAAGATTTCCGCCGTCCATAGTATCAAGAAAATCAAAGCGAATAGGAAATTCATTGCCGAAACGCGCCTGCACACGCTCGCCTAAAAGCTCTTTCCCTTTATGCAAAACAATATCCAAAGCAGGCATTTCTACCTTTACGCCGTCAAAATCATATAAAATACTGTTCTCCTCAGGTACACAGTCAAAGCACCATGCAAAGTTTTTCTGTGTTTTGTCAAGACCGCATACCTCCTTCATCCACTGACCGCCCCAAACACCTGGGTCAAAATAGGGAACAACCCTGAAGGGTGTGTTTACTGCTTTTTCAAGAGCAGCTTTATAATTCTCCGCTGCAATCATTTTAGGGCAGTCAATTGAATTGGTATCCATAAAATAATGGAATTTATCATTATTTTCAATTTTGTGCTTGTCTGCTATTCTCCACTCGACAAAATATCCCCGCTTGAATTTTGTAAGGGGGTCCATATCAAAATTATCACAATTCCAGTTAGGAGCGCCCTTGCGGAATCTTAGCTGGCTTTCCCATCTTGCAAGTGAACAGTGAACATTAAATCCGCCTTCCCACACAAGCATTGCACCGACACCGATAACAAGCACCCTGCCTGTGCTGTTTTGAACAGCAGATTTCATATTTTTGATTTTACTGTCAATAAAATAGTCACTTAAACAGTCTGTTGTCATAACGCCGAAAATTCTATCGTCTGTCAGATTTTTCTGCATTTTTGCTGTTAATTCCTCACCACAGTATGCACAGGTATCGGTATAAAAAATTTCATCAAACAAATTTCCCAGACCGTCAACTATGCTTTTGATGTCGACTATCGGATAACAGTCCAAAACAATGATTCGTTCCTTACTGCTTTCAATTAAAATCCGTATCTCATCATATCCCTGATAAGCCTTGCCTTTTGCTTTAATAAAAGGATATTTATCATAATTATTATAGCCTTTATTCATGTTTTTTGATTGCTCCTTAGCTCCATATTGTATTCATACTTTTTACTGTCATATTTGCAAACGGAATATTCTATTAATTTGTCCTTTACATATGCCTTTCTTTTCATAACCATAACAGCCTCACCGGATGAAAGGCTGAGCATTTTACGTGCTTTTTTGTCAGCAAGCTCAGCAGTAATCGACTGCTGAACATAGTCAATGGAAATACCATAGTCCTTTTCAAGCTTATCGTAGAGTGATGAATAATACTGTCGGCTGTCATAGGGAAGTCCTATGCTTTCCGGAAGATAGGTGGTAAAATATCCCACGGGAACACCGTTAATACATCTTACCCTTTCAAGCACTGTAAAATAAGTTGATTTGCTTTGTCCAAAAAGCTCAGCGATATATCCTGAAACCTTTTTTCTTTCAATATTGGCATAGCTCGTGGAGGGCACTATGCCCTTTTCCTTCATCTCATCTGTAAAGCCTGAAATTTTAAGCAATGGTTCCTTTATTCTTTCCAGTGTTACAATAGTCCCTTTGCCCTTTATTCTTTTAATTTTTCCTAAATCATTAAGTCTTGATAAAGCACCTCTTATGGTTATTCTGCTGACAGAATAAATGTCGCAAAGCTGATATTCATTCGGCAGAATATCACCTACGGCAAACTTTCCGTCTTCAATGTCTTTTTCAATTTTTCGGCTTATTTCCAGCCAAAGAGGAACGGAACCATCCATTTGGTTTTAACCTCCTATAAAAATGTCAGATACAGTATATTATAACATATTGATATTAGCACAAATATCTGCTGTAAACAAGGAAAAAGCTTTGTCTTATTAAAAGAAATAACATAGCTTTGATTATGTTATATGAGTATAAGCTTTTTGCAATCATATTTATCCCTTTTTCAAGGGCTCTTCATTCAAAAATATGTTGCGGGAAACAGGGAATATTTTAATTATTCTCTGTTTTCTTTTCTGAATTTCAACGGTGATAATTTAAATCTTTTACTGAACTGTCTGAT
>DKYL01000093.1:23004-23179 GCA_002493325.1 Ruminococcaceae bacterium UBA7101 | reverse complement strand
ACTGAACTGTCTGATAAAATTATTGGTATCTTTAAATCCGATTTGGGCACTTATTTCATTTATGTTCAAATCTGAATATATTAAAAGCTGTTGTGCCCGATATAATCTTATATTCAACAAATATTCAACAGGCGAGTAGCCTGAGTGGGCTTTAAATGTTCTTGAAAGATGAGAG
>DKYL01000093.1:0-22712 GCA_002493325.1 Ruminococcaceae bacterium UBA7101 | reverse complement strand
TTAAATGTTCTTGAAAGATGAGAGGATGAAATGCAGAATTTATCGGCAAGCTCCTGAATACTGTTTATATTTGAATAATTCATATCCATAAAAGTCTGAATTTTCATCATAGGTAATGACAGCTCGGGACTTGCTTTTCTTGTTCTGTACATCAAAATAAGCATATTGTAAACACAGTTTTGTATATACTGATTGCTGAATATACCGCTGCTGTTCAGCTCATTTGCAATGTTGTCAGAAATATTGCAAATATTTATAAAATCATTTTCACTTGGTTTAAGAATGTGTGAAAAGTTCTGCGGTCTGCATTTGAGCATGGCAGTCAGACGGGGAGAAATATTCTGCTCCAGAACATCCGAGTTTAAAACAAGTATTATTCTTTCATAATCATCGCTTTCATCTGTGATTTTATGCTGTTCAAAAGGATTGAGCAGTATGATGGCAGGTGATTTTGCCTTGTGCGGTACGCTGTTGATTTCTATATCAACAGCACCCTTTGTTACAAAAATCAATTCATATCCGCTGTGAAAATGGAGTGATGATAAATCTGTTTTTTCTTTTTTTGTTTTTTTCTGAAATGTATTAATTAAAGTTTCCATAATTACAATATATCACCAATATAAGGAAAATACAATTAAAATATCAAAAAATGCATATAAAACAGCGTAAAATGAGCTTGATTAAATCAAAAAATACTGTATTATTGAATTGAGATCAGTTAAAAGGTGTGATATGATGATTATAAATGAAAAATTAACGGTTAACGGCAGGACTGTAAACAACAGGATTGTATTCCAGCCAATGGAGGGCTGCGACGGCACTGCTGACGGTAATATCGGAGAGCTTACCGAAAGAAGATATATGCGTTTTGCCGAAAGCGGTGCAGGTATTATTTGGTTTGAGGCAACGGCAGTTTGTAAAGAAGGCAGAGCAAATCCAAGACAGCTTTATTTAACAGAAGAAAATATGGATACATATAAAAAGCTTTTGCAGAATATGCGTCGTGTGGCTTTGGAAAAATTCGGATATGCTCCGTTGATTATTCTGCAGATGACACACAGCGGAAGATACAGCAAGCCAAAGGGAATACCCGAGCCGATTATTGCTTACAGAAATGAAGTTTTTGAAAAAGGCAAAGAGGATTTGCCTTATCATATGATTACTGATGAAGAGTGCGATGCTTTGCCTGAGCAGTTTGCACATGCTGCTCAGCTTGCTTGGCAGGCAGGCTTTGACGGTGTTGATATTAAGTGCTGTCACGGCTATTTGTTTGATGAATTTTTAAGTGCATACAACAGGACAGGAATGTACGGTGGTTCTCTTGAAAACAGAATAAGGCTTTATTTTAACTGTATTGATGCAGTGAAAAAAGTGTTGCCTGATCATATGATTGTGACAACACGGCTTAGTGCTTATGACGGTTTTCCGTATCCCTTCGGCTTCGGGACAAGCCCTCATAAAGAAATTGATTTAACCGAAACTGAAAAAATTCTTTCAGGACTTCAAAAAAGAGATATGGAGCTTGTCAACATAACAATAGGAAACCCATATTTAATTCCGCATATCAACCGACCGTTTATGGGCGGACCTGAGGATGGAGAAACAGGTGTTCAAAGAGCCGTGAAAATAACAGGTGAGCTTCAAAAGAAATTTCCTGAACTAAAATTAATTCTGTCCGCTTTGTCGTTTAAGGGTGCAGATGCAGTTGATTTTGCCGAAAAATGTCTTGAAAAAGGATATTGCTCACTTGCAGGTTTCGGCAGAATGACCTTTGCTTATCCTGATTTTTATTGTGATTTTCTTAAAAACGGAGAGCTTGACAAAAGCAAGCTGTGTGTTAAATGCGGCAATTGCAGTAAAATGATGCGTGCAGGCGGAGTGGCAGGCTGCCCTGTTCGTGACAAAGAGGTATATTTACCACTATATAAAAAATATGTCGGAGTATGATAGTGTGAAAAATCACACTATCAGGATTGTATGCCCTCAAAATTTGCCTATGGCATAATTTTGAGATGGCTCAATTCACATTTACGCCTTGTCCGGCTACAACAAGGATATTTATGTGATTTTTGATTAATACTTGTAGCCGGAAAGGCTATGTGAATTATTATGAGAAAAACAGCAATCATAACAGGCTCGGCAAAGGGAATGGGCTTTGAAACTGCCAAAGAGCTTGAGAAAAACGGATACAACGTGGTTATGTGTGCAAGGCACAGCAATCATGAGGCGGAGGCTTTTATAGAATCTCATCCTGATAGCGCTTTGTTTGTTACGGCAGATATAAGTGAAGAGGATGACAGAAATAAAATTATTTCTGAGGCTCTTGACAGATTCGGTGCAGTTGATGTTCTTGTGAACAACGCAGGTGTTACACCACGTGACAGAAAGGATATGCTGGATATATCTGATGATGATTTTGATTATGTAATGGATATCAATTTAAAGGGTACCTATTTTATGGCGCAGTCCGTCGCAAAAGTTATGCAAAAGCAAGGCGGAGGATACATAATCAACACAGGCTCGGTAAGTGCGGATACTGTGTCTTTGAACCGTGCCGAATACTGTATTTCCAAAGCAGGTATCAGTATGATAACAAAATTATTTGCCGTGCGTCTGGCATCTGAAAATATCAAAGTGTTTGAAATAAGACCGGGTATTATTGATACAGATATGATTTCATCGGTAAAGGAAAAATATAACGCACTTGCAGAGCGGGGAGACATTCCCGCAGGCAGAATCGGCAATGCAGCAGATTACAGCAAAGCGGTGATGGCTGTATTGTCAGGTGGACTTGATTATGCAACAGGGACTATTATTGAGTGCGGCGGCGGTATGCACATATCTGTTCTCTAAGGAGATTTTAAAATGTTACAATTTAACACAGTCATAATCGGAAGCGGTGCAGCCGGTTACGCTGCGGCAGACCGACTGCTTTCTTTCGGCATTAAAAATATCGCAATGCTTACATACAGCAGGAATGCAGGCACTTCACGCAATGCAGGAAGCGATAAGCAGACTTATTATAAATTATCCTGCACAGATGAGGACAGTGCTGTCAAAATGGCTGATGCCCTTTCCTTCGGAGGTGGTATGCACAAGGACACTGCGTTTATTGAAGCAGCAAACAGTATGCGGTGCTTTAATCACCTTGTTGAGTACGGTGTGCCGTTTCCTACTGATAATTACGGCAGATTTGTAGGATATAAGACGGATCATGATAATGCACGCAGGGGAACAAGTGCAGGACCGCTTACCTCAAAATATATGACGGAATGTCTTGAAAAAAATGTGCTGAGCAATAAAGCGTTTACCTTGCTTGATGAAACAGCGGCAATACGGATTGTTACCGAAAATAACAGAGCAGTCGGTTTGATTGCCTTGCAGAAGAACGGCAGTTCATACAGACTTTTGCCGATACAGGCAAAGTATGTTATTGCTGCAACAGGCGGTGCGGCAACGGTTTATAAAAATACGGTTTATCCCGATTCGCAGGCAGGTGCTTTCGGCTTGCTTGCCGACGCAGGCTGTAAATTCTGTAATCTGACAGAATGGCAGTATGGTATAGCATCTTTAGGTGTAAAATGGAATTTGTCGGGAAGTTACCAGCAGGTTATACCAACCTATTATTCCGTTGATGAAAAGGGCACTAAAACAGAGTTCCTTAACAGTGTATTTAAAAATGCCGCAGAGGTATGTGACAATATTTTCCTTAAAGGTTATCAGTGGCCTTTTGACAGTAAAAAGATACACGCAAGTTCAAAAATTGACCTTGCTGTAAGCCGTGAAAAAGCAAAAGGGCACCGTGTATATATGGATTACCGAAACAATCCTGACGGATTTGACTTTGAAAAACTCGGCGATACAGCAAAGGAATATCTTTTGTCAGCAGGAGCTGACGGCAAAACACCCTTTGACAGATTGAGCAAGCTGAATCCGCAGGCAATTGCGTTTTATAAAAGCAAGGGTATTGATTTATCTGCACAGCCTTTGGAAATTGCAGTCTGTGCCCAGCATATTAACGGCGGAGCTGATGTTGATTTGAATTGGCAGACAAGTGTTGAAAATCTTTTTGCAGTGGGAGAAACCGCAGGAACTTTTGGTATATACAGACCCGGCGGTTCAGCACTGAACAGCACACAGGTCGGTGCGCTCAGAGCGGCTGAATATATCAGCAGGAGCAAGGCTGATTTTTCCGATGAATATTTGATTTATAAAGCTTTGTGGGACGAGAGTGACTATCTTGAAAAATGCCGTAACTGTTTGAATGATCTGGCTGATTATTCCGAAAATATGAGTGTTTATGCGGCAGAAAACAGAAATCTTGATGAAATATCGGCTCTGAAAGAAAAGCTGAAAAAGCAATGTGCTTTGAAATATTATTATTTAAGTGATGAGAACTATGAAACGATTTTGAATTTATACAGATACAGGGATACTTTAAAGACACAGTTTATGTTGTGCTGTGCTTTCACTGAAATTTTGCCTGAAACAGGCAGCAGGGGCGGAGCAATATGCACTTATCACGGTGTGCAAATTGAAGAAAATGAATATTACCGTGATTTTGCGGTGCTGACAGATCATAAAAATAAAAGCTCTTTCGTACCGCTGAGAAAAATATCCGATTTGAATTACAGCTTTGAAGCTGAATGGAATCGCTTTAATAACGAAAGGGGGATTACGCTTGTTTAAAAAGAAAACGGCAGTTTTACTGACCTCAGAGGAGCATAACGCAAAGCGTGTTTATGACAGCAATATGCTTTCAAGGTTAAGAGAATGCTACGATTTATATGAAACCGTACTGTGCAGAAAAAACATAAAAAATCATATGGACGCCTGCCGTAAAGCGGAATATATTTTTTCAACCTGGGGTATGGAGCATTTCAGTGAAAAGGAAATAAAAGAGTATTTCCCGAATGTGAAATGTCTGTTTTATGCAGCAGGCTCGGTGCAGCATTTTGCGGCTGAATTTCTGAGCTGCGGTATCCGTGTTTTCAGTGCATGGAAAGCAAATGCCGTTCCCGTTGCGGAATATACCTATGCACAGATTTTGCTTGCACTGAAAGGCTTTTACCATGCATCACGAAAATCGCATATGCAGTATTATCAGATGTCAAAATATGCTGACAAATGCGGTGGTATTTATAATGCAAAAATCGGTATAATCGGTGTGGGCAGTATAGGCGGTTTGGTTGCTGAAAAATTAAAGGCAAATGATGTTGCGGTTTATTATTATGACCCTTATCTGCCGAGTGATATTGCCCAAAAGCTGAATATCCAATCTGCCACACTTGAAGAAATTTTTTCCTCCTGTGATGTAGTTACAAATCATCTTGCAAATAAAAAGGAGCTGACAGGTATTTTAAGCGGTGCATTGTTTGACAGGATGAAGCCTTATGCTGTCTTTATTAATACAGGCAGAGGCAGACAGGTTGATGAAAAAGGCTTGGTTAAAGCTATGCGTAAAGTCAAAACAAGAACTGCGCTTTTGGATGTTCTTGTACACGAACCGCTCAATCCCTTTTCAGCCATTGCAAGGTGCAAAAACATTATTGTTACGCCCCATATTGCAGGCAGCTTAGGAAAAGAGGTTGTCAGAATGGCTGAATATATGCTAGATGACGCCGAGAAAATCGACAACGATGAAACTCCTCTTTATGAGGTAACAGTGCAGATGCTCAAAACAATGGCGTGAGGTGTTATTATGCAGAATATTGCTTTTACAACAGTAACCTTCCGTAAAAAAAGCAGGCGTGAAATTTGCGAGATTGCCTGTAAAAATCATATAAAGTATATTGAATGGGGCGGGGATGTTCATTTGCCGCCTGATGATGAAGCTGCCTTGCAGGAGGTTATTTCTCTTCAGAAGGAATTCGGTTTAACTGCAATTTCCTACGGCTCATACTACCGATTAGGTGCAGAGGATTATTCTTTGTGGGAGCAGATTGTAAATACTGCTGATAAAACCGGTGCAAAGATTATAAGAATCTGGCAGGGTGATTGTTCCTCACAAAAGGTCAGTAAAGAAAAAATGCAGGCAATGGTCAATGAAACAAAAAAACTTGCCGATATTGCAGATAAAAAAGGGCTGACTGTCGCTTTTGAATTTCATAAAAACACAAATAATGATAACGGTAAAAGTGCTGTTGCGTTTTTGCAGGCAGTTAATAAGCATAATGTAAAAACCTATTGGCAGCCCTTTTCCACATCTGAGGATACAGAAAATCTGAAAGCGGTTTTGCCGTATCTTATTTGTGTGCATATTTTTGAATGGAACGAAAATGGACACCGCTATTCACTAAAACACGGTGTGGCTAAATGGCGTGTATTTTTAAAAATTATTGAAAACAGCGATGCTGAGCCTTATTTTGTTATGGAGTTTGTTAAGCATGACAGTAAAAGGCAGTTTGCAAAGGATGTTAAAACACTCAGACAAATGCTCACGGAATAAAAATATGAACAAACAGGAGATAACGGCTATGAATACAGAACTTAAAAATATTGCGGATTTCTGTAAGAAAAATTGGAGTGAATACTGCGAGTTCACAATTAAAACCGCTGACAGAGTATGTGAAAACCGCTTTTTATTTGATTCTCCGCGCGATATGGAGCGAACGGAAAGTGAGGTTGCATTCGGAGATAAGATTGATTGGTATTATAAGCTGAACGGTGATGAAGAATTTATGTTTCAGCTTAACCGCCACGGTTATCTGATTCAGTTAGGTCAGGCTTATTATCTGACCGGTGACGAAAAATACTTAAAGAAGTTTTGTACAATTCTCAATGACTGGCTGGACACAGTTCCCTGTGATTATAAGAATAACAGCCCTTGGCGTTCTTTGGAAACAGGAATGCGAGGTGACAGATGGCTTAAAGCACTTAGCTATATTGACGGTACAAAGTGTTTTTCAAGAGAACTGAAAGAAAAAATTGAAAAATCTCTTTTAACCCATATTGAACTTTTGAAGAAGGCGCATTCAGGCTTTCAGAAAGGCAGCAACTGGGGAATTATTCAGGACAGCGGATTATTTCATATAGGCATCTATTTTAACGATAAGGATATTATCAATTTGGCTCTTGAACGATTAAATCAGGAAACGGATTTACAGATTATGTCCGACGGATTTCAATGGGAACAGTCAAACAATTATCATAATGAGGTTTTATTGGTGTTGCTTGATGTTGTGATTGATGCGGATAAAAACAATATTCTCCTGCCAAACAGATTAAAAAATAAGATTGAAAAAATGGCAGAAGCCGCTTTAAAAATGATTAAGCCCAATGCACACAATCCGCTTTTCGGTGACAGTGATGACACGGATATGCGTGATATTATGAGCCGATGCGCACTTGTATTTGAAAGAGCAGACTTCAAATTCTACGGCTTTGAAAGCCTTGATTATAATACCGTATGGATGACAGGTTATGAAAGCATTGAAAAGTATAATAAGCTTGAGAGCCGAAAGCCTGCTTTTGCAAATGCTTATCTGACAGACAGCGGAAATTATGTGTTAAGAGAAAATCAGACAAGCACCTCAAATTATCTGTGCTTTCATAACGGATATACAGGTGCTGGTCACGCTCATGCAGATAAGCTCCATTTTGACCTGATGATTAAAGGCAGAGAGGTTTTGGTCGATGCAGGAAGATATACATATCTTAATAATTCCCAAAGAAGATATATTAAAAGCCCGAAGGCACATAATGTCTGCCTGATTGACAATAAGCAATATCTTAAAATGACAAGTCAGTGGGAAACAAAAATTCCCGCTTTGGCTGTACAGTATCCCAGCTTTGATAATGAATACTGCACACTTATCGGCGGCGCACATCTGGGTTATATGAAATCAAAGGGTGCTTTTACAGAAAGAAAAATTCTTCACATCAAGCCGGATATTTATATAATTGTTGATGCTTTTAAGGCAAAAGGCTTTCATACCTATCAGCAGTATTTTCACTTTGCACCAACAGGGAATGCAAATATTTGCGGTAAGAAAACCGAATTTGATGATGGTTCTGTAAAGACTGTAATACATTTCCTTACACCAAACTCTAAGTTAACAAAAGAAAAATCCATATATTCATCAAACTACAATGCAGTCTGTGATAATGATTGTGTAAAATCAAGCTTTTCTGCTGTCGGTGACAACTGTGCAGTAACCGTTATTTACGGCAATAAAAAAGAAGCATTTGAGCCGTTTGATATTTCTCTTGTCAGGGCAAAGGCTGCAAGGAGTGAAAAAATTCTTTCCTATAAAAAGGCATTGGGAATCGTTATAAAAACGCAGGAAAAAGATTACACGGTTAATCTTGCATTTAAAGAACTGAAAGAGCCTTTTGAATGTAACGGCAAAATCGGTTCGGGATTCATAACTGTATTTTGCGGTGATAAAATAATCTTTAATAAATGGTAAGGAGATACAGATGAAAAGGGTTATGAAAATGGTAGCAATTATTTTATGTGTTATTATTGTTTTAGGGATTTCAGGTACAGTGTTAGGTGCACATATCAGAGGCGGTATTGATAAGTATTCTCTGTCTGACGGCTTTGATCAGGCAATGCAGCAGGTTGACAGCACCAAACAGGATGATGAAGTCAGAATTATGACATCAAACCTGCTTGTGCATTACAAAAGCTGGGGCGGCACAGACGCACGCCCGAGAGCAAAAATGTTTTTTGAAACCGTTCATACATATCAGCCCGACGTTATCGGTGTGCAGGAGGTAAGCGGTCAGTGGTTTAACTGCCTTATGCGCAATAAGGGAAATTATGAAATGCTTTATCCTGTTTCAACAGGTGCTTTAATGAGAATGACGGCGCTTATGTATAATGCGGATACGCTCAATCTTATTGATAAAGGGCAAATGAAATACGATGAAGGCAACGACGCAAGACTCCGCCGTGCAGTATGGGGGATTTTTGAAAGCAAGGAAACGGGAAAACAGTTTGCTGTTATTTCTACGCATTTTGACTGTATCCGTGAGAACGAAGAAGAGCTTATGCTTTCCTATATGAAAACGCAGGTAAAGCAGATTAATGAAATCTCTGACAATATAAAAGAAGAGTACGGCGTGCCTGTATTCTGTGTCGGTGATTTCAATACAATGAACCAAGGTGAAGGGGTTAATCCGATTATGGATGCACCTGAAATTTATGAAGAACTCTGCCTGACTTTAACGGATACCAGACTTGTTGCTCAGGAAAAAGCAAACGGTGATGCACTTGATGCAGATGCACCCACATGGGATCATATATTCCTGAATGGAGAGGCGCAGATAAACAGATATGCAATCGTATCCCCGCAGGCACTGTCAGAGATGTCTGACCACTATCCGATATTTGCAGATGTTAAAATTCATTAATAATTGTTTAAAAAATGCTGTATGGTATAGTTGTCGGTTTCACTTCCGATATTGCAAATAAAATTATAAAATAGCAGATTTTCTAAAGTATTCGATATTTTTTCTAAATTATTTTTATCAGCTCAAATGTATAATGGTTTTATAAAATATTTTGAGAATGGAGATTTTTATGAAATTATCAAAAATAACAGCTTCGGTTTTATCGGTTGTTGCTGCTGTTGGAATACTTATATCTGCTTTCAGAGGCTGCAAAAAGGAAAAAATGCCTGAAAGTGACAGCAATTACCTTGCTGATGTAAATCAGTATTCATTCTGGTCTAACACTTCAGACACTGCCATTGCCGAGTATAATACATATCATCATATTCACACCTATCTTGATGAATGTGAGATTGTAAACGGTGAAGCAGTTACGCCTGACGGCAAAGTCCGTAAGGTTTTGTTTTTAGGCTTTGATGGTATGCGTGCCGATGCTTTACCGTATCTGCTTACCGATGAAAACAGTAAAGACAGTGCGGCATATAATTCCGTTACAAATGTAAGTGCCATAAAAAGAATGCAGCAATCCGGCGGATTATATCTTGCTTACTGCGGCGGAGAAACAGGAACGGAAACTGAGCAGACCACCTCCACCTCTGCAAGCTGGACCTCACACTTTACGGGTGTTTGGGGAAATAAGCACGGTATTAAAACTAACGACGATTCCAAGAATATGCAGTATAAAACTTTTATGCTGGAATATGCGGAAAAAGGATTAAATACTGCGATTGCTTTTGACTGGGATCAGTATTTTGATTTGAATTTAAAAGAAGAAGTTAAATATGTTATGGCAAACAAGCTTCCTATGCAAATTTGTGATATAGACAGAGTAAAAATGGAAAAGCCTAAAAAGACTTACGCGGAAACACCGGAGCTTTACAATTTTACAGCACCTGAAAATCCGTCATCATCTGCACCGTATGACACAGGTATGCGTGATTATATTCTTGACAGAATGGCACAGGGCGATGATATTATCTGCGGAATTTTCCACAATATTGATACAGCAGGTCATAATTACGGCTTCGGTATAAGCACACAGTACAAGGCTGCGGTTATGAATTGTGATATGTATGCCAATTCCATTTTAAATGCAATTGAGGAACGAGAAAAAAATCACAATGAAGAATGGCTTGTTGTAATGGCAAATGACCACGGCGGGCTTGGCACCGGTCATGGTGCGCAAACCTTAGAAGAAAGAACAACTTGGATTGCGACGAATAAAGAATTTAATGAAAAGTATTATTCCGTAGGTTACAATGGGTTTAACATATTAAAATAAAAAGGTGAAAATATATGAATATCGAAATCAAAGCGAATCCCCAAAAGGTTAAAACAGGAAATTTTAATTATTCAAATATAAAGAGCCAATACGGTGTAAATACACAGTATTTCACCAAAAACGGCAAGCCGTATACAGTTATTGCAGGCGAGCTGCATTTTTCAAGACTTCCGAGAGAACGCTGGAGAGAAACGCTTTTGAAAATGCGTGAATGCGGTATCAATACGATTTCAACCTATGTTTTCTGGAATTATCATGAGGAAATCAAGGGTCAGTTCGATTTTGAAGGGAATAAGAATATTGCTGCTTTTCTGCAAATCTGCAGGGACATAGCTATGCCCTGTATCCTGCGTATCGGTCCGTGGTGCCATGGTGAGGTAATTCGCGGCGGCTTTCCGAAACGTATTCATAAAATGACAAAGAAAAGGTGTGATACTCCCCAATATTTGGCTGAGGTCAGGGGATTCTGGCAGGGGCTGTATAAAGAGGTCAAGCCTTATCTTGACGGAGAAACAGTTATCGGTATTCAGCTTGAAAACGAGTATACAGGTTCAACGGAGCATATCAGAACTTTGCGTAAAATTGCTGAAAATATCGGCTTTAAGACACCTTTTTTTACAATGACGGCATGGCCCTCGGGTAAGCCTGACAACGACTTTTTGCCGATGGTGGGCGGTTATCCCGATGCACCATGGACATACGGGAAAAAAGCACTAAAGCCCAACAACCGCTTTGCCATTACCCCTGCGAAAACAGAGAGCGAAATCGGTGGTGATTTGTTCAAAAGCAATGCAGAACAAAAGGGGGTTTATGATAATATTCCCTATGCCTCCTGCGAAACGGGACCCGGTAATCAGGTGACACAGCACCGCAGACCGTATATCAGCGAAAAGGACGGCTACGGCGTATGCTTTGCTAAATTTGCAAGCGGTGTAAACTGGCTCGGTTATTATATGTTCTGCGGCGGTGCAAACCCCAATGACAGACTGATGCAGGAAAACCGCTTAACAGGCTATCCGAATAATTATCCGATTATTGATTATGATTTTCAGGCACCTATCAGCCGTTATGGTGTATGCCGCCCTCACGGTGACAGACTAAGACTGATGCACCTTTTTATAAGCGAATTTGATGATGAAATTTGCACAAAGCAGGCGTATTTTCCGAAATGGAAAAGCAATAATCCGAATGATATTTCTTTTTTGAAATGCTCTGTCAGAGCAGATGAGAGCGGGAGCGGTTATTTCTTTTCGTCTACATACGAAAAAGGATTGAAATATAATGATTTCAAGGACATAAATGTAACTTTTGTAATAAACGGTAAAACGATATATCTGCCAAGCATTGATATAAAAGCAGGCTCAATGTTCTTTTATCCGTTCAATATAAAGCTTGGGTCAGTGCATTTTGATTACATTCTCGCACAGCCGATTGCCAAAACAGAGAATGACGGAAAGACAGTTTGTTATTTTGCACAGTGTGAGGGCATAGAGCCAAAATGCTCTGTTGACGGAAAAGAAATCCCGCTTGATTTCAGCGAAAACGGTACGGATATGGAAGATGTAAAAATCATTGTTATTCCGTATGAAAAAGCAAAGCAGTTTCATTTTATTAACGGAAAGCCTTATTTTCTTGACGGCACGGTTTACTGTGACAACGGCAAAGTTTACTGCGAGCAAATAACCGATACGGACATTAAAAATGAAATAACACTTTCAAAAACAAATAAGCGAAAGCTGCCGTATAATTACTATTTATATTCCACAGGCAGACGCAGTTATTATGAATTGAAACTGCCGAAGAATATACTTGATAACCGTTTTGATGTAAAGCTCGAATTTGACTTCGAAGGGCTGAATTTGCAGGTGTTCAGCGGTGAAACGCTGATAAACGATTATTTCAATATTGACAGAAAATTTGTAATGCATCTGCGTGATTACAAAAAATATATTGCAAAAAATCAAACGCTTATTATACGCACCGCACCGAAAACGAAATTCGGCATTTCAAATGTTTATAACGAAATTCCTGTTCCGCTTCATTCAGACAGGCTTGTGCTCAATAGTGCCGAGGTAGTAAAGATTTCAGAGGTGTAAAATGAGAGAAGATATAAACAGTACGGAATTTTTAAGTCGTGTAACGGCTGTTGTGCCTGAAAAAAGGCAGATGGATTTTCAAAAGCTTGGCTACTATAATTTTATTCATTTCGGTCTGAATACTTTTACAAAGAAAGAGTGGGGCAGCGGCAAGGTAAGCCCCGATGTGTTTACACTTGCGGACATTGATACAGACAAATGGGCAAGAGAACTTAAAAACACGGGAAGTACAGGCGTGATTTTAACTGCAAAGCATCACGACGGCTTTTGTCTTTTTCCGAGTAAATATACTGATTATACGATTACCGCAACAAAATACAGAAACGGCAAGGGCGATATTGTAAAACAGCTTGCAGACTCCTGCAAAAAATTCGATCTCAAATTCGGAATATATCTCTCCCCGTGGGACAGACACGAAAGCACCTACGGTACAGATGCTTATAACGATTTTTTCTGCAATCAATTGAGGGAGCTTTGCACAAACTACGGAGATATATTCTGCTTTTGGTTTGACGGTGCCTGCGGTGAGGGCGAAAACGGGAAAAAGCAAAACTATGATTGGAACCGTTATTTTGAAATTATCCGTCGTTTACAGCCTGATGCAGTAATTACAAATTGCGGTCCGGATGTGCGATGGATAGGTAACGAATTCGGTAAACCGAGAAAATCGGAATTCAGCGTTGTACCGAAAAATTTGCAGGATAACTTGAAAATTGCAGAAATGTCACAGCAAAAAGAAGGTGCTACGGTTATGCTTAAAGCACCGAGCTTTACTGATAAATCATTAGGCGAGCGTGAACAGCTTGCAGGTCAGGAGCTTTGCTGGTATCCTGCGGAAATGAATATACCCGTTACATATTTTGGATGGTTTTGGCGTCCTCTTTTCGAAATATTTTTTACAAGAAGCGTAAGAAATCTTGAGAACTGCTTTTATAATTCAGTAGGTTCAAATGCAACACTGCTTGTAAATGTTCCGCCGAATGATAAGGGAGAATTGCCCCAAAAGTTTATAAACCGCCTAGTAAAAGCAAGAAAAAGAATTGAAAGACGATTTATCAGTAAGGCTGAAATTATCGGAATAACACAAAACAAAAATGACTTTGTTGTTAAAATAAAACCTCAAACAGTTAAAACGATTGTGCTTTCGGAGGACATAACAAAAAGTCAACGAATTGAAGAATTTTCCATTATCGCAAACGGTAAAACAGTTTACTCAGGTACGGCAGTAGGTTTCAAGAAGATTTGCATACTTAAAAGGTCTGTTAAAAACTGTTCAAAGCTTATAATTCGTATGGATAAATGCAGATTGCAGCCATACATAAAAGATATACATATCTATTAATTAATAAGGTCCTGTCGTACACACGGCAGGACTTTTCTTAAATATTGATATATTGAAATTACTGCTTTTTTAAAAGTGGGAATATGCGGCGGCTTTACAACTTTTTCCACATTTTCTCTTGAAACAGCAGAATTAATAAAAGGTGGTTCGGCAGTTACGGCTGTTATATATGTTGTTGCAAGCATAGCTGTGGGCGTTTTGGCTGTAATGCTTCCACCGATTATTTTGAAATAATTTTGTTTTATATAAAATTCAATAACGGTTTTGTTATCCGCAACCGGATTTTGAGGTATGGGTGCTGTGAATTTTGCAGTGCCCATACCTCTTTTTTGCAAGGTTAACACAGGCTTAACATACTCTTGCTTTCACAATTAACATACAGGATTGTATACTTTGGTTGTACTGAGGTACAGAAAATTTTGGAGGATAATATTATGAAAAAAACAATTATCGGAGTAATAGGTGTGTTAGCAAGTGTTTGCTTAATTATCGGAATTTTTGCAGGCTGCAAGGGTGCAGATACCAATACACAGAATAATAAGCAGACAGTGGCTACCGACGGCTCAACATCAATGGAAAAGGTAATCGGTTATCTCAGCGAGTCATATATGGCAGATCATACTGATGTAACGGTTACTTATAACCCCACAGGCTCAGGTGCAGGTATTCAGGCTGTTGCTGAAGGCAGATGTGATATCGGTCTTGCAAGCCGTAACTTAAAGGATGATGAAAAAGCAAATCTCAATGAAACAGTTGTTGCCATTGACGGTATTGCAGTTATTGTAAACAACAAAAATACGATTGATGATTTAACAATTGAGCAGATTGCAGGTATTTACAAGGGTGAAATCACGAACTGGAAAGAGCTTGGCGGAGCAGATGCACCTATCGTTTTAATCGGCAGAGAGGCTGCGTCAGGAACAAGGGACGGCTTTGAGTCAATCACAGGTACTGAGGATTTATGCAAATATTCACAGGAGCTGACTTCAACAGGTGATGTGGTGCAGACAGTGTCTTCTAATCCGAATGCTATCGGTTATGCATCTCTTGCTTCTGTTGGTGATACTGTGAAGGCGATTAAAGTTGAGGGTACAGCACCGACAACCGAAACCATTCAGAACGGAAAATACAAAATTCAGCGTAACTTTGTTTTTGTTACAAGAAAAGATGATAAGCTAAGTGAGTCAGCACAGGCTTTCTTTGACTTTGCGGTGAACGGTCAGGCTGATGAATGGATTGTTAAAGCAGGAGCAGTTCCTGTAAAAAGATAAGGTTTGGTAATGAAAAACATTAATAATAAAGCAAAAGCAGTTGAAAATGCAGTTAAGCTTATATTCACTGTATGCGGTTTTCTTGTAATAGGCTTTGTGCTTCTCATTACAGTGTTTTTGATAATAAACGGCTTACCTGCAATAAAAGAAATCGGCTTTGCAGATTTCTTTTTCAACAGCAAATGGGCATCAACAGCATCTCCTGCCTCATACGGAATACTGCCGTTTATTATGTCATCTGTTTACGGAACCTTAGGTGCAGTTATTATCGGTGTGCCGATTGGCATACTGTGTGCAGTGTTTATTGCAAAAACTGCACCGCCGAGAATAGCAAAGACAGTGAGCAGTGCAGTGGATTTGCTGTCAGGCATACCATCTGTTGTTTACGGTCTTTTAGGTATGATTATTATAGTACCGTTAGTCAGAGAAATGTTTAATATACCTGACGGCGCAAATTTATTTTCGGCAATCATTGTGCTGGCTGTTATGATTCTGCCGTCTGTTATTTCCGTATCTGTAACAGCAATTCGTGCTGTGCCTAAAGAATACGAGGAGGCTTCATTAGCACTTGGAGCAACAAAAACAGAAACCATCTTTAAAGTGACTCTTCCTGCGGCAAAAAGCGGCATTGTCACCGCCGTTGTTCTTGGGATCGGCAGAGCAATCGGTGAGGCAATGGCAGTTATGATGGTGGCAGGCAATGTGGCAAATATGCCGGGGCTGTTCAAAAGCGTACGCTTTCTTACAACAGCTGTTGCAAGTGAAATGTCTTATTCTTCAGGTTTACAAAGACAGGCGCTGTTTTCCATTGCACTGGTTCTGTTTATCTTTATTTTGGCAATCAACTTGATTCTTAATGTAACTGTGAAAAGGGCTAAGGAGTAAGCAGTATGAAAGATGAAATCTCTAAAAAAAGAAAAATCAAAATTGCTCTGCTGAATACACTTGTATATCTTTCTGCAGGTATAATGATTTTAATGCTGGTAGGGATAATAGGTTATATTTTTTACAGAGGCTTGCCCGAGCTTTCACTTGAATTTCTGACATCAGCACCAAGTCTTGTTAACGATACAGTCGGTATTTTGCCGAATATTCTGAATACGGTTTATATTATTCTGATAACGCTTGTTATCGTTCTTCCGCTTGGTGTCGGCGCAGCTATTTATCTGAATGAATATGCCAAAAATAAAAGGCTTGTGAAAATCATTGAATCGGCAACTGAAACACTTTCGGGAATACCGTCAATCATTTACGGCTTGGTGGGTATGCTGATATTTGTTCAGTTTTGTTCACTGGGAACAAGCCTTATAGCAGGTGCACTTACACTTGTTATAATGACACTGCCCACGATTATCAGAACAACGCAGGAAAGCCTGAAAACAATACCAAACAGTTATCGTGAGGGCTCTCTTGCTCTCGGCGCAGGAAAATGGCATATGATACGCACCGTAGTTCTGCCCAGTGCGGTTGACGGAATTGTAACCGGCTGTATTTTATCCGTCGGCAGAATAATCGGTGAAAGTGCCGCACTGCTGTTCACGGCAGGAATGGCAAATAACTTGTTTTACATATTTGAAAGCTTTCTTCCCGAAAAAGCAGGCTCAACACTGACAGTAGCACTTTATATGTATGCAAAGGAGCGCGGTGAATTTGAAATCGCCTTTACGATAGCGCTTATACTTATGCTATTAACATTTATTATTAATCTGTCGGCCAAATTTGCAGGCAGAGCTCTCAGAAAGCGAAAGGAAAAATAACGGAAGGGTGAACATGATGACAGTAAAAAAATTCTATACAGGTCTTATTGCATCCGTATTTATTTTTATTATAGGGTTTGTAATGGTTAATAATAATTTCGGAAAGTTATCTGTACTTGGTTTCGGCGGATATGCTTTGTGTGCTGTTTCGCTGATTGTATTATTATCTACATTTGTTGCTGCAATTGTTTTGAATGGTGAGGAAAAAAATAAATGAAAGAAAAACTAAAGGAATTTACAAAAAAACATTCTGAAATATGGAAATTTATTAAATTCACCTTTACAGGTGCCAGCACATCGGTTCTTGAGATTACCGTGTTTATGTTTTTACAGTATGTGGTATTTAAGTCTTTAAATGAAGTGCCTGTAACAGATAATGCTTTTCTCGCATTTTTAGGCATTGAATATAAGGGCTATATGTATTCTTACGCAATATCTGCAGTAATCGGATATGCAGCAGCTTATATAATGAACAGAAAGCTGACCTTCAAGGCAGATGCCAATCCTGTTTTTTCAACTATTATTTATGTTTTAATGGTATTTTTTACAATCATATTTAATACATGGTTTGGTGCTTTCCTTGGCACATGGGTCACCAACAACGGCTGGAACAGTGTAATTGTAGAAATGATTATAAAGGTAGTTGTGATGACTGTTCCCACAATATGGACATATCCTTTAAATCGTTTTGTAATTCACAGAAAGAAGAAAGCTGCTGATGAATAAGAGTTTTATTGAAAGACATACCGAACTGTGGAAATTTATTAAGTTTAATATTACCGTTATAATAACCTCAGCTCTTGATATCATCTCTTATATGATACTTCTTTATGCTGTTTTCAGGACTATGAATGATATTCCGCTGCCTGATAATGCTCTGCTGTCATTGCTCGGTATAAAATATAAAGGCTATCTGTTTTCATATCTGATATCCACATCAATAGGATATATTGCCGCATATTTGATTAACAGGAAAATAACATTTCATTCTGATATTAATCCTGTTTACAGCTCAGTGCTTTATTTTGCTTTGGCAGTTTTTAATATATTGATAAGCTCCTGGATAGGCGGAATATTCGGTTCTGTTATTGCGGCAAAGGGAATTTCAAGACCGATTCTTGAAATTGTTTCAAAATTTATTATAATAAATATTCCTACTATATGGACATATCCAATTGAACGGTATATTATTCAGATAAAGAAAAAGAACAAACGCAATACTGTAATAGCAACAGATCTTGACGGTACGCTCCTTTGCAGTGATACAAATATCAGTAAAGAAAATCTGGATGCGATAAAGCGTCTTTATAAGAAGGGTATTAAAATTGCCGTTCTAACAGGCAGAACCTTTTATGAAATACCATATGAGCTTCGCAGCTGTGGCTATATAGATTATTTTGTATATTCCAATGGTGCAGGAATTGATAATTCAAAATATGAAACGGTTTATTGTGAACCGATTGAAAAAGATACTGCCAAGGCAATTTATAATATTTTAAATTCTTATGAAACTTTTATTGAGATTTACGCAAACAAGACACCGTTTGTCGATAAAAGGAAATTTTCCGACGAGCATTTTAATTATTATAAAATTGACAGGGATTTTATTCCTGAAATGTACAAGAGCAGGAAAGCAATCAGCAATCTGTCAGAAATCATGGATTCTGATTTGTACAATATAGAAATGTTTGATGTTTTTTTCAGAAATAATGATGAGCGTGAGAACTGTTATAACAGAATTTGCCATGAATTTGATAATGTTGAAATCACTTCGTCTATGAGAAATAATCTTGAAATTATGAGAAAAGGCATTAACAAAGGTACAGGCTTGCAAAGATTATGTAAGACAGCAGGCTATCATCCGGATGATGTAATGGTAATAGGTGACAGCAAAAACGATATTACTGCATTTAAAACCGCAAAAAAGTGTTACGCCGTTTCAAATGCCTGTGATGAAATCAAATCAATGGCAGATAGAATTATTTGTTCAAATGATGAAAACATAATGTGTTATATGGAGAAAGAATTATGAGCAGCTCAATTCATTTTTTAAATACAGGACATTCAGATTGTATAATTCTCGAAAGCAGCGGGCACTTTGCAATGATTGATGCGGCAGAGGATACCGATTACCCTGCCGACAAGCCGCATCTTAAGCTTAAAGGATATGAGAAAGAGGTCTGTGATTACCTGCTGAAAAACTGTGCAGATAAAAATGGAATAGTTACACTGGATTTTATTCTTGGTACGCACTGTCATTCCGACCATATCGGCGGCTTTGATACGGTGATAAATCATCCGAATATCATTGTAAAAAAAGCTTTTTTGAAACCGTATTATGAGGAAAATATTTTTATTATGGAGCGCAAACGCTGGGATAATAAAGAAGTATATCTGCAAATGAAAAATGCACTCAATCATAAAAATATTCCCATTATTGAGGATTTTGATAATTACAAGCTGAAGCTTGGAGAATTTGATATAACCTTTTTTAACGGCAGTTACAAAAAGCCAAAATTGAAGTTCGGTGAAAATGTAAACAGTGTTGTAACACTTGTTGAAATAAATGGACTGAAAGCACTTTTGACAGGTGATATGAATTACAAAAACGGCGGTGAAAAATCAATTGCCGATAAGGTCGGCAAGGTGGATTTGCTTAAAGTCGGTCATCACGGTTATATTGGCTCTACATCATTTGATTTTGTAAAAAAGTTAAAGCCTGAATATGCAATAATCTGCAACAACAGTTCAAAAGTTTATCCTGATGTTCGTTTTAAGCTTAAGCATATTTCAAAATCTAAAATCTACTGTACTGCCGACTGCAACGGTGTAAAGGCTGTTTTTAAAGAAAAAATTTATATCAGCAGCAATATTATGGAGTAACGGTTGTAGGAGGGGAATATGACAGATTTTATTAAAACTGAAAATCTCAATTTGTGGTATGGTGAAAATCAGGCTTTAAAAAATATAAATGCAGAAATATCCGAAAAGCAGATTACAGCACTTATCGGACCTTCAGGCTGCGGCAAGTCAACCTTTCTGAAAACACTGAACCGTATGAATGATTTGGTAGACGGTTGTAAGATTGAAGGCAATATTTACATAAACAATACAGATATATACAGAAATATGGATGTAAATATTTTAAGAAAAAATGTCGGTATGGTGTTCCAAAAGCCGAACCCGTTTCCTATGAGCATTTACGACAATATTGCTTACGGACCGAGAATACACGGCATCAAGTCAAAATTTAAGCTGGATGAAATTGTGGAGCGTTCATTAAAGCAGGCTGCGATATGGGATGAATGTAAGGATCGTTTAAAAAAGAGTGCTCTGAGTATGAGCGGCGGTCAGCAGCAAAGGCTTTGTATTGCAAGAGCATTGGCTGTTGAACCTCAGATACTGCTTATGGATGAGCCTACCTCGGCACTTGATCCCATTTCAACATCTAAAATTGAGGATTTAGCGCTTGAGCTGAAAAAAGAGTATACCATAATCATCGTTACGCACAATATGCAGCAGGCAATGAGAATTGCAGATAAAACCGCATTTTTCCTGCTGGGCGAAATGGTGGAGTTTGATGAAACCGAAAAAATGTTCAGCAATCCCGAAGATAAGCGAACAAAGGATTATATAAGCGGAAGATTTGGTTGATTAATAATCGCCTTCGTTTTATAATAAATCAAGAGGTGTTTAAGATGATATTTTTTCTTGAAGATGATGATAATATCCGCAAGCTGGTTTGCTATGCTTTAAATAAAGAAGGGTATGATATTGAGGGCTTTGATAAGCCGTCCTTGTTCTGGAAGAGAATAGATAATGAGCTTCCTCAGCTTGTATTACTTGATATTATGCTGCCGGAAGAGGACGGACTGTCTGTTTTGCAGAAATTGCAGAGCAATAAAAAATACAATAGTATTCCTGTTATTATGATAACAGCAAAAAACAGCGAATTTGACACGGCAACCGGACTTGACCTCGGTGCTGATGATTACATTGCAAAGCCTTTCGGAATGGTTGAGTTTGTTTCAAGAGTCCGTGCAGTCCTTCGCCGTTATGAGAAAACAAATAATAAAAATAATGTGTATGAAAAAGGTGTGCTTTATGCAGATTTTGAAAAGCACATAATCAAAGTTTCAGATGAAAGCATTGAGCTTTCCTATAAGGAATATATGCTTTTGTCGGTGCTTTTGAATGCAGACGGAAGGGTAGTATCAAGGGATGAGCTTCTGCAAAAGGTGTGGGGTGAATACTATGAAGAGTCCCGTACACTTGATGTTCATATCAGAAAGCTCAGAGTAAAGCTTAAGGAAGCAGGTTCATATATTAAAACCGTCAAAAATATCGGTTATCAGTTTATAGGAGATACGAATGAATAAAAAAATATTCCGTTCAAGTGTGGCAGTGGCACTGGTTGTTCTGCTTTCAAGCATAGTTCTGATTATTGGTATATTGTTTCAGTATTTTGAAAATCAGTTACAAAGTGAGCTGGAAAGCGAGGCAAGCTATATTGCCTATGCGGTTGAAAAGCAGGGGCTTGACTATATCAATAATTTCAGTAACAGCAACAAGCGAATCACCCTGATTTCGCCTGATGGTGATGTTATTGCGGATACGTCAGCAAATGAGTCCGAACTCGGTAATCACGCAGACCGTCAGGAGGTTATTGATGCTCTGAAAAACGGCAAGGGCACAAGCATCCGCTATTCAAATACTTTAGCAGAAAAAACAGTGTATTACGCAATGAAAATGGATGATGGCAATATTCTGAGAGTTTCAACAACACAGTACACTGTTGCTGCAATCATAATGAGTCTTATTCAGCCTATACTTATTGTTTTTGTTGTTGCGGTTGTTCTGTCCTTTGTGCTGTCACAAAAAATTTCAAAATCAATAATTAAGCCGATTAATGAGCTTGATTTGGATAATCCGTCAAATAATGAGCCGTATGATGAATTAGCACCGTTGCTTCAGAAAATTTCAAGGCAAAAGAAAACAATCGAGAAACAGATTAAAGAGGCTGAATACAGGCAGGAAGAATTTCGCCTGATTACTGAAAATATGAAGGAAGGCTTTATTGTTGTTGATACACAAATGAATCTTTTGACATATAACCGTTCAGCTTTAAAGCTTCTCGGTATTAACAAGGATAAGCCTGATGATATATTAACGGCAGGTAATGATGATTTGATTTGTGTAATAAGCAAAGCTTTGGGGGGCAATCGTAAAAAAAGCGATTTGGTTATAAATGACAATGATTACAGTCTGATTGCAAATCCGGTTTCAGAGGATAATAAGATTATCGGTGCAGTTATTCTCATTATTGATGTAACTGAAAGTGTGAAGCGTGAGCAGTTAAGACGCGAATTTACATCAAATGTTTCTCACGAATTAAAAACACCGCTTACATCCATATCAGGCTTTGCTGAGATTATGAAAAACGGCGGTACTCCCGATGCAGTGGTAACAGATTTTTCAACCTCGATTTATGATGAGGCACAGCGGCTGATCAGTCTTGTAAATGATATTATTAAAATATCAGAGCTTGATGAAAAAAATGTTCAG
>DKYL01000044.1 GCA_002493325.1 Ruminococcaceae bacterium UBA7101 | reverse complement strand
CACACTTTTATTGACAAAGCCTCTGAATCAGTATACAAAAAAAGGTACGATAAACGCTCTATGTTTACCGTACCTTAAATTATTTAATATTCAACTTTCAGATTTTCTTCTGCCTCTGCTACCTTAAGCATAATTGCACATTCAATTCTTTTACGATGCAGCTCACAGCCAAATTCATAAATGCCGTTAACGCTGCCTGTTGTGTGATATGCATTTGCAGCACATCCGCCTGAGCAGTAAAGCTTGGCAAAGCAGTCCTTGCATTCCTTGTGGGAATATACATTACAGCCTTCAAACTGTTCAATGACCTCTTTGTTTGTTATGCCCTTCCATATATCACCCAGCAGGAATTTTTCATCGCCTACAAACTGGTGACAGGGGTAAAGCTCGCCGCTTGGCGTAACGGCAAGGTATTCCGTTCCTACACCGCAGCCCGATACTCTCTTAACAATACAGGGTCCTGCATTAAGGTCAATCATATAGTGATAGAAGGTGAAGCCGTCACCCTTTCTGTATCTTCTCAGCATTTCATCAGCTAATATCTGATACTGCTCTTTAAGTACAGGCAAATCTTCATTTTTAAGAGCATAAGGCTCGCTCGGGTCACTGACAACAGGCTCTATGGATAATTCCTTAAAGCCAAGGTCAGCCATATGTATAATATCGCTTGCAAAATCAAGATTATTGTGCGTGTAAGTGCCTCTCATATAATAATCCTTTTGGTTTCTTGCCTTTGCCAGCTTCTTAAACTTGTCAATAATTAAATCATATGAGCCTGTGCCGTTTGCAGATACTCTCATGGCATCGTTGGTGATTTTTCTTCCGTCGAGAGATAATACTACATTAGCCATTTCCTTATTGCAGAAATCAATAACATCATCGTTAATCAGCAGTCCGTTTGTTGTAAGTGTGAATCTGAAATTTTTATTGTGCTTTTTTTCCTGCTCTCTGCCATAGGCAACCAGCTTCTTGCAGACCTCCCAGTTTAGGAGCGGCTCACCGCCGAAAAAGTCAACCTCCAGATTTCGTCTTGTCCCGCTCTGTTCAATCAGAAAATCAAGTGCACGTTTGCCGGTTTCAAAGCTCATCAAGCCCTTCGGTCCGTCATATTCGCCCTTGCCTGCAAAGCAGTATTTGCAGGCTAAATTGCAGTCGTGTGCAACGTGAAGGCAAATTGCCTTAACAACACCCTGACGCCTTTTAAAATTAACAGCCTCTGCCTCAAAGGTATCCTCGGCAAACAGTCTGCCGTCTTTAATAAGTGCTTCAATATCCTCAAAGCAAAGATCAATTTCCGCAGATGTTACATCATCCTGATTTTTGTATTTATCAAGTATATATGATTTTATTTCTTCCTTGCTTTTGCTTTCATACATAGTAATAATATCATAGGTCGCCTCATCAACGGAGTGCACACAGCCGCTGTTCTGATCAAGTATAATATTATATCCATTCATTTTATATGCGTGAATCATATCATTTCTCCAAAGAAAAAGGTGGGCGAGCCCACCTAAATCCCAATTTTAATTTTCTTCATTACTTCTTAAGCTGCTCACATTTCTGGTTTGCAACTGAGCAAGAAGTTTTGCTGGCTGACTGGCAAGATGTCTGGCATTCGCCGCAGCCGCCCTTTTTAGCTGATTCGCAAAGATTGCGTGAGCTTAAAGTGTTAATTCTCTTCAAGGGTAGCACCTCTTTCCTTAATATTTCTAAACTATTTTACATTATTAATCATACTTTGTCAATATACTATGGGGCAGTAAATTGCTGTCGCTTATAATATTCACACCCTTTTTAATTGATTTTTCAATATAGCCGATAACATCATTGCTGATAATTTCACCGGGGGTGATGATAGGTACACCCGGCGGATAGGCAAAAACATACTCGCCGGATATTTTACCTGCAGAATTTTTGAACAAGGTTTGTACTGTGCTTTCAATTTCAAAAGTGTTGTATTTTTTTTCAGGCAAACTGATCTTATTAAAATATGCTGCCTGTTTTTCCCGTAATTCAAGACTGCTTAGTGCACGGATTAAAATTTCAAAGCTTTTTTCCGTATCACACACTGTTGAAATCAGTATGACATAATTTATTCCGCATCCTTCAGGCTCAATTCCGTTTTGACGCAGATGTGCACTCAGCTCCGCTCCGCTATAACCCTTTGCATAAACAATTATTCTTGTGGGATCATCATTACGGAATACTTCTATATTTTTGATTGTTTTTAATTTTTGATAAAAACCATTAAGCAGCATTTCATATCTATGAAATGCGTCTTGCGAATTTTCTAAAAAATCAATGCATTTTTCAATGGATGCAAGCAGAATATAGCTTGGTGAGCTGCTCTCAAAAATATCCATATATTTTTTTACAGGCTCGGCATATTTTTCATTATGAATATGAATAACTGCTGTCTGTGTCAGGCTCGGAAGTGTTTTATGCAGTGAGTGAATCACAATGTCCCCCTGTGCCTGTGAAGGAAGAAATTCAGCAAACCCGAAATGACTGCCGTGTGCAGCGTCTATAATTATAGCTATGTCAGCATTGATTTCGCTTACTGTGCCTTCATAGGTGGGGGAGGTGATTACAATGGCTTTTGCTGTCGGATTGTTCTTTATTGCACTATCAATGGTTGCCTGTGTGATTTTGGTGTAAATTCCAAGCTCAGGGCAAAATTCAGGTTCTGCATAAACCGTGTTAAGCTCATTAATAAAGCAGGCATTATAAACAGATTTATGACAGTTTCTTGCAATGATAATTGTGTCACCCTTTTTGCAGACTGCCGATATTGCTGAAAGAATACAGCAGGTTGAGCCGTTGACTGATAAAATGCTTTTTTTGCTTTTAAAGATTTTCGCAGTTCGTTTTTCAAGCTCTGAAAGAATTGCCTCAGGCTTATGCAGATTATCAAAGCCTTCAATTTCTGTTATATCTATATCGGCACCGATAATTCCGAAATCACGGTTTCTTTTGTGACCCGGCATATGAAAAGGGTAGGAATCCAGTTCTTTTAATTTGTCATTTAATTTCAACTGCTTTTCGCTCCCTTCGTGTATTATGTATTCCAAGCATAATTAAGCCTGCAAAAATTGGTGTTAGCTCAATAATAGCTGTTTCTTTAAATATAATTAAAAATATTAAATCTCCTATTAAAATTACACCGCTTATTATTGTGAAAGTATAGTTTTTTGAAAGTAAAAATAACAGGAATACTGTTATTCCCATCACAGCTGAAAAAGTCATTGAGCCTATGCAGTGCAGTAAATAATCATTCCTTTGGGAATAATCAAAATCATTTGTGACAGTTAATACCATACCGATAAAAGCAATAATCAGCAGGGGAATGTAGAATTTGTATTTCGTTTTTCCATATCCCACAATAAGATTATAAAATAGGGCTAAGCAGGTTATCATTCCCCATATGATAAACAGAACAGGGTGTGTTAATCCTATTTTTGACAGTGCACCGCTGTTGCCGACAAAACCGCCGAAAGTTGCATAATATATGGAATATACAATCGTTGCAAAACTTAAACATAAACAAAAAATCTTTTTCATAAAATTTATTATAGCATAATTAATTGACATTTCAAGCAAGTTGTGTTATTATTCTAATGCTGATTAGTTCAGCACACCGCGGATTAAGCAGAAAAGTAAGTTTTCAACTGAAAGTAGGCTCCGCCTCGGTATGCTCTGCCGTGTAAAAATAAGAGCACCCCAATAAGCAGAAGTGGCGGAATCGGCAGACGCGCTAGATTCAGGTTCTAGTGAAAGCAATTTCATGAGGGTTCAAGTCCCTTCTTCTGCACCACAAAAGACGCAAGGTCTATTCCTTGCGTCTTTTGTTTACGAGGCTGTAGTTCTTAATGAGTTAATGAATTATCTTGAATAAAGGAGTAAATATATATGGAATACACCTTAGAAGATAAATACAAATTGATATACGAAGATATTATAAATAATAAATCAAAGAATCCTCTTGAAATTGTCAGAGACATTATGAAAAGAGATTATATGAATATCCATGGTCCTGAACATCATTTTTTAGATGGTGCGGTATTTCTTGCAGCTTATAAAAATAGTGGTGGAGATATAAATATTGAAGAGGCTTTAAATAAGCTAAAAGAGCGTTCTATTAAAATGCCGGGAGCAATGTGTGGATATTGGGGAATATGTGGTTCCAGTGCATCACTTGGCGCTGCTTTATCAATAATTCATAATACCAATCCTTTGTCAAATGATATCTATTACAGCGAACATATGGAATATATCTCTAAAGTAATTAACAAAATGAGCAAGATTGGCGGTCCCAGATGTTGTAAAAGAAATGCTTATCTATCTATTATTAATGCGGTAGTATTCGTTAAAGAAAAATATAACATCGAAATGGAAATTGATAATAAGACTTGTGAGTTTTCAGATTTAAATAAGCAATGCATTAAAGAAAAATGTCCTTTCTATAAAGGATAAATTGTCAGTTATTTTAACACGAGGTATAACAGTGAATAAAAAGAAATTATATTCAAAAATGCTTTTCCCAATAGTCTGTATTATAGTTGGATTGTTATTAGGCGGATACATAACATACCAATATGCAGAAGAGTGTGATCACACAAAATGGCCATCCACTCAAGCTACAGTTGTTGATATGAACAGTTATGAATCGGGCGGCGGTGCAAAGCATTCAAATAGAACAATATATGTTATAAGCCATGAATATGTAGTGGAGGATATTTCATATAAAGGAGAGATAAAGTCATATTATCCGAATCAAGTTGGAAACCGGATTGAGATAAAATATAATCCGAAAAATCCGGCAGATTCAACTGCTGTCACTGTACCTGACACTGAAATGTTCATTGTTGTTTTAATATTTAGTGTTATATTGATTGCTTCAGGTGTATTTTTTACAATAGTTATATGGAAAAATCGATTCATATTATCGGTTGTTTCAGAAGATAAGCCATATTATCATGGTCCAAAAGAAAGATTAAATCCTAAATCATATTTAAGATTTCTAATTCCAATAGGATTCTTTTTATTGGGATTGGTTTTGATGTACTATCAGCCATTTGCGCAAAAGAACATTAATGCTAATGAGTTCGTTCAAATAATGGAAACGGACGGATATACAGCGGAGAACTCTTTAGAAAGATTACAAAAAGAATTTGGTATGGGTTCAATTATTGAACAAGCATATTCAGTTAATACAGAAAATATACGAATTGATTATTATAAACTGAACACAAGTGACAATGCTAAATTGTTATATGATTCTGCATCTTTGCCTGCAAATACTTATGTTATTTCAGATAAATACTTTTTAGCTGCTGAAGATAACAATTTCTTTTATATAAAAAGTTTTAAGAATAATACGTTTGTTTATGGTGGTTGTAAAATAGAATCAAAAGATGAACTATTACGACTGCTTGAAGATATGAGCTATTACGATAAATCGTAATTCGCTTGTATCTTTTACATATGAATTAAAGGATTTAAATCCATACACAAAATTACTTAATACATTTTTTTGGTCAAAGTAACACACAAAAGAGCAAGTTTTTCAGCTTGCTCTTTTTCTTTTGAAAAATGATATTATTTATGATAAGATTTACATATTAGTAATTTATTGTCGATATTTTATCAATTTCAGAGCAAAGAAGGTTGATGTATATGAAACGAACAGGTAAAAAAGTGTTAAGTCTTTATCTTGCGTTTTTAATTATCCTTTCAATGATAGCACCTGCTTTTATTGTTAGCTATGGTGCGGTAAATTCTATTAACATAACTGATGAAAACGGGACATACGATGTTGTAATTATTGCAAATAACGGTCATTCTTCAGCACAGTCAATTACTGTTGAAAATATTGATAAAGAAGCCCCGACAGTGAACAGCATATCTATTGCCCATAAGGAAAATGGCGGCTTTGCAAGATTCCTGAATAAATTAACATTTAAAAAGTTTTTCAATGAAAAGGTTGAAATAACAATTGATGCTTCAGATGAAGGTGTGTCAGGAATTGACAGAATATAATATCGTTTGCTTGATGAAAACGCAAATCCTATTGATGATAATTGGAAAATATATAACGAATCAGACAAGCCGACCCAGGATTCTGAATTTAAAGGATTTGTTGAAGCACGTGCAATTGATAAGGCGACAAATGAATCAGATATTCTGCGTTCAGATGGTTATGTAATTGACAGAGATAATCCGACTGATGTTATAATGAACGCAACATATAATGAAGAAGCTTATACTCCGGCAACATGGGTTGCAGGGGATGTTAATGTTGAGTTATCATCAACAGCTTTTTCGGGTATTTACGAATATTGCTATCGTGTTGACGGCGGCGAATGGATTTCGCTTGACTCAGATACGTTTACAGCAACGCAGGCGGGAATGCATAAGTATGAATTCAAAGCAATAAGCTATTCAAATCTTGAAAGTGCTGTATCGGAAATGGATATAAGAATTGACCGCCAGATTCCTGTTATACGAGTTGACTTTGAAGGTACATTCGGAAGATGGTCAGGTGACGGTGTTAAGTTTAAATTGTCTACCGAAGAAGAATCACTCTCAGGTGTATCCTATTATTATGATAACGGTAATGATTGGGTTAAAATAACAACAGGCGAAGAAATTGAAATTAATTACAATGTAAATGCAACATTCCGCTTTAAAGCGGTTAATAATGCGGGTGTAGAAAGCTATGTCAGCCCCGAATACAAAGTTCATATTGAGAACAAAATTGATATTGACGCTTTGAAAGCCGCTGTTGAAAAATTCAGCCAATTAAATTCGTCAGATTATTCAGAAGCATCATACAATAATCTTAAAAATGTTGTTGATAAGAATAAGAGTTTGTTAGACACAGCACAATCTCAGGAGGATGTTGACCAAGCGGTAATAGAAATCCTTGAAGCCATTTATGAGCTGCAGCCTTATTTTAACTTTACTGTTTCATCTAAAAATGGCAGCTGTGAGGTGACTTGTAATGGCAGTGCATCAAGCAATGGCAGTTATTCATTATTGTTCGGTACAGAAATTACCTTGTCGGCAACAGCAAATGAAGGCTATGACTTTATTGGTTGGTATGATGTAACCAATAATTTGTATTTCAGCAAAGATAGAACATATACATTCATGATTACTTCAAATACAAATTTGAAAGCAGTCTTTGCTGGAAAACAGTCTGCTGCATTGACATTTACTACATATAGCAATTGGGTGCAGTCAACAGTTACAAAGACGGTTGAGGAATGGAACGTCATAACAAGTATTGATGATTTACTGCCGGAAGTTCCTTATAGATATGGCTACAGCAACGGCAGATGGGTATATGATAATGACTAAGTGCTTGCAAAATTAAGAGCAGGTGAAGGTGTGTACTGCTTGCAATTATGGTATGCAGTTTGAGTATATTTGCATATGCTTCTGAAATTAATATAGACGAGCCGAAAGAAAGTCACAAATATGTTGTATCAAGCATTAATGAAAATGATGTTACTTATATTTGTGAAGACTGCGGAGAAACAGTAAATGTTCCAAAGAGTGAAATTATTGTAATGTGGAATATTGATTATGTGAATAAACCACCGCAGCCAACCGATATTGATGACAGTTCTTATTTTGATTTGAATAATGATAATATCATCAATGCAAAAGATTTTGCAATATTGAATAAATTCTGACTCCAATGCACAAAGCAAAGGGACTGTTTCACATTTTGTGAAACAGTCCCTTTGCTCTATTAAAGTTTTGCTGCTTTTGATGCGACACCTAAAAGTGCGGCATCACTGCCAAGGCGTGATCTTACAATGTTGACATCCTTGAAATTATCCATAAGCAGGCTGTAAATCTTTCTGTCAATAAGGTCAATGACATAATCCTCATTCATAATTCCACCGCCTAAAATGATAAGCGGAGGATTGAATATATATATTATGTTTACAAGACCAACAATCATTTCATCAATCCATTTATCAATGACTGATCTGATTTCAGGCTTCTGGAAGTTTTCTTTTTCAAAAATTTCAAAGGAATTCAAATTGATGTTGTTCCTTTTGTTTACAGACTGCAGAAGTGCCCTTGTTGATGCATAGCATTCATAACAGCCCTCACCGCCGCAGGTGCATTGCTTGCCGCCGACATGCGTTATCATATGACCAAATTCACCTGCTGATGAGCCCATTCCTTTATATAGCTTGCCGTCAAGAAATAATGCTCCTCCGATGCCTGTGCCGTAGGTTAAGGCAACAAAATTATTCTTACCTTTTCCTGCACCGAATTCTGATTCACCAAGTGCAAATGCATTAACATCGTTTTCAACAAAGGTTTTAATGCCTGTTTTGTTTTCTATTGTCTTTTTGACCATCATTCCTGTATAATAGGGGATGTTGTCTGTTGAGTAAACGACGATGCCGTTTTCGCTGTCAACCTGACCTGCTGTTGAAATAGCAACTCTGTCAATATTATCATACTCTTCAATTATTGAGATAATTTTATTTACAAGTGCCTGACCGCCGTTTTGTGCTTCGGTTGGGATAGTGTGTTTATCGGATAAAACAAATTTCTCATTGCAAAGTGCATATTTAATATTTGTTCCGCCGATATCAAAGGTTAAAATGTTCATTTCATCCTCCATAATACTGTTTTCAGCTATTATAACAATTTTATTCAGCAAATTCAATATATATTGAAAATTATTAAAATATATGCTAAAATAAATTAAATTATAATTTGAGGTAATGGGTATGGATGATGAAATTAAGGAAGAAAAGCTGGACAGTCCTTTAGTTGTACATAAAAAGGATGATGCCTCTTATCAGGAAACTGCAAGGGAATTTGATATGAATGCAACGCATACTGATGATGAGTCCGGCGATGTTCCTACTCTTGAAAGACATAGATTCAGAAAGGAAAAAAAGAGCCATAAGGGCGTCTGGTTCCTGTTTGCTTTGATTGCCGTGGCGGTTGCAGTTGTGTGTGCACTGTTTTACAGCGGTAAACTTTCCTTGAAAGAGCCTGAAACCACTGCAAAGCCTGAACGCACCTATGTTACCGAAGAGGAAAACAAGTTTGAAGGTATTATCGTTATTAAGGGCACATATATCTTTTTCGAAGGTGAAGAGGTTGACGGTATCAGCGGACTTGAAAGAGAAATCAAATATCTTGACAAAGGCACAAAATTTACAGTTCAGGATGAAAATGCCGACAGTAACTTTTTAAATCTTGACGTGCTGTCACTTTTGTCAAAGTATGAGATTAATTATGAGATTACGCATATTGTATCATCAGGTCTTATGTCAAAATATGAAGTGGTTGCAGAGAGCACAACCAATGCACCTGCGTCGACATCACAGAAGACAACAGAAAATTCAACAGAGGCACAATGATATGCTTGATTTAATCGAGAAAATTGATTTGGATATTCAGCTTAAAAACAAAGTAATTGACCTTGCCCAGAAGGACAGGGTCAAAATTTTATCCCTTGCCGAAAAATGTGCAGGGGGGAATTTCAATTGCTTAAGATTTAAAGATGATTTGACAAGACTTGCGGTGATTATCGAAACTGCTGAGTATACTCTTGAAAAATACAGACAGCTCGGAATACCTGAGCATATATTTATTAAAACACTTGATGATATAAGAATATGGTGTGAGAATAACGATAACAAGGGTCTGGCAAATTATAACTGGATTAAAAATCATCTCAACTGCGAGCTGTTCAGAATAGGCAGACTGCAGTTTCAGCTTTTTAAATGCAGCAACAAACTGCTTGACTATTCGTGCTTTCCTTTTGACTGCGGTGAAAATGTTATTAATATCCATATTCCGCAGGGTGAAAAGCTTATATATTCAGATTGTGTTGCATCATTAAAAGAGGCAGTTGTTTTCTTTAATAAATATTTCCCTGACTATGATTATAGATATTTCTTCTGTGAAAGCTGGCTGCTTTACGGTGACAATTGCTTTTTTATGGAGCCGTCAAGCAATATTATGCAGTTTTCGGCAATGTTTGATATTGTTTGCTCTGTTGATATTGATAAGCAGTCTATCGAAAGAATTTTCGGAAAAAGACAGCTTAACAAAAAGAAATACCAAGAAAACACATCGCTGCAGAGGTCGGCAAAGGCGCATCTGTTAAACGGCGGTAAGCTTGGTATGGGCATCGGTATTATTGATAAATATGATATGGTTTAATTGTTGAGATAATAATCAACAGCTAATTTGTCACAGCGTTCGTTATAGGGGTGACCGTTGTGTCCCTTTACCCAGTTAAAGGTAACACGGTGCTTCTCAAGCAGCGGCAAAAGCTGTTCCCATAAATCAACATTTAAGGCAGGCTTTTTGTCTGCCTTTTTCCATCCGTTTTTCTGCCAGCCGTATACCCAGCCTTTTGTTACAGCATCACATACATACTTTGAATCTGTTGTGAGTGACACCTCGCAGGGTTCTTTTAATGCATTCAGTGCAGATATGACAGCAGTAAGCTCCATTCGGTTATTTGTGGTTTCAGGCTCGCCGCCGCTTAATTCTTTTTCGTTATTGTTATAAACAAGGATTGCACCCCAGCCGCCCTTGCCCGGATTTCCGCTGCAGGCACCGTCAGTATAAATTTCAATTTTTTTCATAATTACCTCTAATTTTTTTATTCATACATATTTTACCACTAATTATGGTAATAATCAATATAGTGGTTAGTGCATTTGTTATTATAAAAAATGTGTTAACTTGACAAGAGGAAGATTATAGTTTAATATATTAGTATTTTAAGAGAACGGAAAAATAATTTTACGGAGGTTATTTATGACAAATCAAAATAGGCAGACCGGTAAGAACGTTCAGGGAAAACGGAATTCCAAAAAGCGTTATATAACTTACCGCAAGTCCCCAAACCGCAAAGCTCCCAGACCGCCAAAGGCGAAGGAGTCTGTTCGTATTGCATTTCTCGGCGGTATGAATGAGATAGGAAAGAATATGACCCTTTATGAATATGGCGATGATATGTTCATTGTGGACTGCGGTCTGGCTTTCCCCGACGGAGATTTACCGGGTGTGGATCTTGTTATTCCTGATTTTACTTATATCGAAAACAATGTTTCTAAAATCAGGGGTATTATTATTACCCACGGTCACGAGGACCATATAGGCGGTTTAGCTTATCTTTTAAAGAAGGTTAATATACCGATTTATTCAACAAAGCTGACCCTTGGACTCATTAAAGGTAAGCTGGAGGAGCACAGACTTCTCAATTCAGCCAAGCTTGTTGAAATCAAGCCGAGAACAAATATTACGCTCGGTTCATTCAATATTGAATTTATCCATGTCAATCATTCCATTCCCGATGCTGTGGGTCTGGCAATCAGATGCCCTGCAGGTGTTATTATCCAGACAGGTGACTTTAAGATTGATACAACTCCTGTTGACGGCGATATGATTGATTTAACAAGATTTGCGGAATACGGCAAAAAGGGCGTTCTTGCTCTGCTTTCAGATTCTACTAATGCTGAACGACCGGGTTATACCGCAAGTGAAAGAACAGTGGGCGATTCCTTTGAAATGCTTTTCAGAAAGGCAAAGAATAAGCGAATTGTTGTTGCTACCTTTGCATCCAACATCCACAGAGTTCAGCAGATTATGGATGTTGCCGAATCCAGGGGCAGAAAGGTTGCGGTAATCGGCAGAAGCCTTGAAAACCTTGTTAAGGTCGGTGCCGAGCTTGGTTATCTGAATATCCCTGAGGGTATATTGATTGATATTGGTTTGATTAAAAACTATCCTGATGAAAAGCTTGTTATTATTACAACAGGCTCTCAGGGTGAGCCGATGTCTGCATTAACTAAAATGGCGTTCGGAGAGCACAGAAAGGTCAGCCTTACTCCGAATGACTATGTGATTATTTCTGCTACGCCTATTCCGGGTAATGAGAAGATGGTGGGCAATGTTGTGAATGAGCTTATGAAGCACAGCATTGAGGTTATATATGAAAAAATGTATGACGTTCACGTATCGGGTCATGCCTGTCAGGAGGAGCTTAAGCTCATTATGAGCCTTGTTAAACCTAAGTTCTTTATTCCTGTTCACGGCGAACAGAAGCATCTGCAAAAGCATGCAGGGCTTGCATTGGATATGGGAATATCAAAGGATAATATATATATCGGAACAATCGGTGACAAGATTATGCTTTCAGCCGACTGCATCAAGAAGGTCGGTCAGGTGCCTGCAGGAGAGGTTTATGTTGACGGTATCGGTGTAGGTGATGTCGGCAATATTGTTCTCAATGAAAGAAAGCGTCTTTCAAAGGACGGCATAATCATTGTATTTGCTGCAATTGACACAGAGAACGGTTATGTAGTAAGCGGACCTGAGGTTGTTTCAAGAGGATTTGTTTTCGTTAAGGAAAATGAGGAAATTATGAAAGCTGCAAAAAATCTTGCGGCAAAAATTATTAATGATAATTATAAGGGCAAATCTTGCGAATGGCATTCCATTAAAACTAAGCTGCGTGATGACTTGTCACGTCTTATGTTTGAAAAAACAAAGCGCAATCCAATGATTTTGCCTATATTTATGGAAATTTAGGAGGTATGGTATGAAGGTTATTTTAAAGCAGGATGTTAAGAGCCTTGGTAAAAAGGGCGATTTGGTTAATGCATCCGACGGTTATGCAAGGAATTTTCTTTTCCCTAAGGGACTGGCAATTGAAGCCAATGCTTCGGCAATGAATGATTTTAACAATAAGGAATCTGCTAAGAAATTCCACAAGGCTGAGGAGATTAAGGCAGCACAGAAAACTGCCGACAGTCTTAACGGAAAAACCTTTAAATTAAAGGCGAAAGCCGGTGCAAACGGCAAGCTTTTCGGTTCAGTAACATCAAAGGATGTTGCAGGGCAGATTAAAGCAGAGCTTAACATAGATGTAGATAAAAGAAAGATTGTTATGGAGGACATCAAGGCATTCGGAACAGTTGAAGCAGAGATAAAGGTTTATCAGGGTATTTCTGCTAAGGTTTTTGTTCAGGTGTCGGAGGCTTAAAAAATGGCTGAACCTAATATGACAAGCGGTGTTATTATGCCGTATAATCTTGAGGCTGAGCAGTCCGTACTCGGCTCCATTTTGATTGATCAGGAGTGTATGGAGCTTGTTGTTTCCGAGATTAACGCAGATGCATTCTATCTTCCGCAGCACAGGGAAATATTCAGCGCTATGATGCTGATGTATACAAATTCAAAGGCAATTGACCCTGTTATTATAGCAGATGTTCTGACCAAGAAAGGGCACTACGACACTGCAGGCGGCAGGGAATATTTAATGACCCTTGCCCAGTGTGTTCCGTCAACTGTTAATATTGAGTATTATGTTAAAATTGTTAAGGAGCAGTTTTATCTCCGTTCTCTTGTATCCATTTCCAATACAATTATTGAACAGGCGACAGGCGGTGAGGCTGATGCTGCTGCAATTCTTGACAGAGCGGAGCAGATGATTTATGACATCCGTCAGGGCAAGGAAAAAAACGGTCCCACAAAAATCAGTGAGGTTATCGTTAATGATGTTTACACCAAGCTTGCACAGATAACAGGTGAGGATAAGGATAAATATAAAGGTATTCCCTCAGGCTTCGGTATGCTTGATAAATACCTGACAGGTCTTAACAAGAGTGACCTTATACTTATTGGTGCCCGTCCTGCTATGGGTAAAACCAGCTTTGCACTTAACCTTGCACAGAATATTTCAATGGGTGCAAGAAAAAAGTGTATTGTCTTCAGCCTTGAGATGACCAAATCTCAGCTTGCCGAAAGGCTTCTGGCTTCACAGGCAGGTGTTGAATCGCAAAAGCTCAAAACAGGCGAAATGACCAAAGAGGAGTGGGTCAGACTAGGTAATGCGGCAGGACAGTTCAATGATGTCGAGCTTTATCTTGATGATACATCCTCTATCACTGTTCCTGAGATTAAGTCAAGAGTAAGACGAATGAAAAATGTTGACTGTATTATTATTGACTATCTCGGCTTGATTTCTTCTGCAGGCAAGAAGGAAAACCGTGTGCAGGAGGTCAGTGAAATTACACGTCAGCTCAAAATGATGGCGAAGGATCTGAATATTCCTGTTATCTGCTGTGCTCAGCTATCACGTGGTACTGAGGGTCACGGCAAAAATCATAAGCCTCAGCTTGCAGATTTGCGTGAATCAGGCTCAATTGAGCAGGATGCCGATATTGTACTTTTCCTTTATCGTGAGGATTATTACAGAAATGATGTTGACGAGGATAAGCAGGATGATATAGACGCCAATAAAACCGAGCTTATTATCGCTAAAAACCGTCACGGTGCAACAACATCCATTGAGTTAACCTTTGACAAGGAGTTCACACGCTTCAGGTCAATTGATAAATCATATTATGAATAATAGAATTATTAGTACAATCCATAAATATAAAATGCTTTCAGCAGGTGACACTGTTCTGGTTGGTGTTTCAGGCGGGGCGGATTCTATGCTGCTGCTTGATTTTTTTGTTAAGAATAAGGACAAGCTTAACATTAAAGTCAAGGCTGCACATATTGAACACGGAATAAGAGGGAAAAGCTCGCTTGAGGATGCCGCCTTTGTTAAAGCATATTGTGAACATAATAATATTGAATTTCATATGCTTTCCATTCATGCTGTTTCTGAGGCTGCTGCGGCAGGACTGGGAGTTGAGGAATACTCGAGAAACAGGCGTTATGCATTTTTTGAAAGCATTGCGTGTGAAAAAATTGCTACCGCACATAATTTAAGTGATAATATTGAAACCGTTTTATTCAGACTTGTACGTGGTACGGGGTTGAAGGGCGTTTGCGGTATTCCTCCTGTCAGAGGTAAAATTATAAGACCGCTTATCGAAATCAGTTCTGATGATATAAGAAAATATTGTCTTAATCATTCAATCGCTTTCAGGACAGATGAAACAAATTTATCAAATGATTATTCAAGAAATAAAATCAGGAATGAAATACTCCCTTTGTTTTTGAAGCTGAACGATGATTATGAAAATAAATTTGCCGAATTTATAAATGACTGCACTGATGATTACAGCTTTATAGATAAATGTGCAGATGAAGGTTATCATTTGGCTTGTACAGATAATAAGCTGAAGCTTGATACACTGAAAACCCTGGACCCTGCTGTTTTGAAACGGGTTTTATCAAAATATTTTTTTGAACAGGGTATACATCTTGACAGAAATCACCTTATGTCTGTGTTAAATTTAGTGAATAAAACGGGTAAGGTTCAGATTAAAGGTGAATGGTTTGCTGTAGCTGACAGTAAAAATTTGAGGCTTGCACGGCTTTCTGAAAGCGAAAACAGCTTTAACTATATTACCAAAATTTTAAATATTGATGAATTTAATGAAAAATCTGTTGATTTTTACTGTGACTATGATAAAATTAACGGCAGTGTAACTGTTAGGGGAAGAAATTGCGGTGACAGAATTTCCCCTGCAAACCGTGGTTGCACAAAATCACTTAAAAAGCTTTTTAATGAGCTTTCCGTTCCTGTTGAAAAACGTGCTTCAGTGGGAGTAATCTGTGATGATTTAGGTATAATAGGTATTGCCGATTACTGTGTTGATGAACGTGTTAAGACGGATAAAAATACAAAACGAGTTATTACAATCAAAATTCTCGCGGAGGATAATTAATGAATAATATGGCGAAAAACTGGAAATCAATCTTAATATATTTATTGATACCGGTGCTTCTGATTGGTGCGATTATTTTCTTTTCTCAGCAGCAGACAAAGGTGGATGTTAAGTATTCTGATATTGTGACAGTATTTAAAAATGATGAGGTAAAGGAATTTACCCTTGACCTTTCAAGCGGCAGTCTGATTTATAAAACCTTTGCCGAGCCTGATAAGGAGCAGCGCTATTCTGTTCCTAATGTAGCTTATTTTCTTGATGATATCAGGGATGAGGTAGAGGAGTATAATGAAAAAAATCCGGATAACAAAATAGTTTTTGACTATAAAAAAGGTACATCGGGTTCATGGATTTACAGTATGCTGCCAAGCCTGGTTATCACCATAGGTATTATTGCTCTTTCAATCTATATGATAAGAAAAATGAGCAGCGCTATGAATAATGAAACAAACAGAACGCTTGGCTTTGGCAAAATAAGAGCAAAGGTTCATACAGATGATGAGAAAAATAAAACTACCTTTGCAGATGTTGCAGGCTGTGATGAGGAAAAGGAAGAAATGCAGGAGCTTGTTGATTTCCTTAAAGACAGCGAAAAGTTTACTGCTCTCGGTGCAAGAATACCAAAGGGTGTGCTTATGGTTGGTCCTCCAGGTACAGGTAAAACATTGCTTGCGCGTGCTGTTGCAGGTGAGGCAGATACACCGTTTCTGTCCATTTCAGGCTCTGATTTTGTAGAAATGTATGTTGGTGTCGGTGCATCCCGTGTACGTGATTTGTTTGACCAGGCACAGAAAAAAGCACCCTGTATTGTTTTTATTGATGAGATTGATGCTGTCGGACGCCACAGAGGAACAGGCACAGGCGGCGGCAATGATGAACGAGAGCAGACGCTTAATCAGATACTTGTTGAAATGGACGGCTTCGGCAATAACACAGGTATTATCGTTATTGCTGCAACAAACAGACCGGATGTTCTTGACCCTGCACTTTTAAGACCTGGCAGATTTGACAGACAGATTACGGTTAACAGACCTGACGCCAAGGGCAGGGAGGATATACTCAAGGTTCATGCAAAGAATAAGCCGCTTGCTCCTGATGTTGACCTCAGTGATGTTGCAAAAGATACAACAGGCTTTACAGGCGCCGATCTCGAAAATCTTCTTAATGAAGCTGCTATACTTGCTGTCAGACGCGGAAAGAAAGCTATCACAATGGCTGAGATTTTTGATGCGATTTCCAAGGTTGGAATCGGTACCGAAAAGAAATCTCATAAATATAATGAAAAATCCAAAAAGCTTACTGCTTATCACGAGGCAGGTCACGCTGTTTCCTCATATTATCTTGAGGAGTGTGATCCTGTTAAGGAAATTTCTATTATTCCCCGTGGAATGGGTGCAGGCGGATATACGTGGTATACGCCGCAGGAGGAAAACTATCCTTCCAAAAAAGCTATGCTTGATGAGCTTGTGTGCCTGCTCGGCGGTCGTGTTGCTGAGGCAATCGTGCTCAATGATATATCAACAGGTGCTTCAAATGACCTGCAGAGAGCATCCACAATCTGCCGTGATATGGTTGCGAAATACGGTATGAGTGATGAGCTTGGTCCTGTTGTATACAGTGATGATAATAACGAGGTATTTCTTGGCAGGGATTACGGTCACGTTAACAATTACAGTGATGTGACCTCTGCAAGAATTGATGCCGAGATTGAAAAAATGATGCGTGATGCATATGAAAAAACGGAGAAAATTCTCAGAGAGCATTATGATAAATTGGTGCTTATTGCAGAAACTCTTATTGAAAGAGAAAAGATAAGCGGTGATGACTTCGCTTCATTAATGGAAAAAGGCTTTATTGAAAAGTCTGATGACGATGATACTGATGAAAATAATGAGGAAAAAGTAGCTGATACAGAAAATGCTGCTGATACTATTTCCGAGGAACGTGCTGAGGCTGTCGATTGTGACAATAACGGCATTTCCGATGAGTCGGTATCTGACGAATAAAATATTTTTAACGGTAGCATACAACAGCTACCGTTAAATTTTTGTATTCTTGACTTTTAATACAAGATATTGTAATATATTCCAGTATGCGAACTTCAATTCGGAGGGATAAATTTGGCTAAGAAAAAAGAGTATGGTAATGACAGTATTAAATCCTTAAAGGGTGCAGACAGGGTAAGACTGCGCCCTGCGGTAATATTCGGCTCAGATGGTCTTGAGGGCTGTGAGCACGCTGTGTTTGAAATTATGTCAAACTCAATCGATGAAGCAAGAGAAGGCTACGGCGGAAAAATTGTTGTAACACGTTTTCTTGACGGCTCAGTTGAGGTGCAGGATTTCGGACGCGGTATTCCTGTCGATTACAATAAGAATGAAGAAAAATTTAACTGGGAGCTTCTCTTCTGTGAAATGTATGCAGGCGGCAAGTATGACAATGACGGCGAAAATTATGAGTTTTCACTTGGTCTTAACGGTCTTGGCTTGTGTGCAACACAGTATGCTTCTGAATATATGGATGCTGAGGTGCATACAGGCGGCTATAAATATACGCTCCATTTTGAAAAGGGTGAAAATGTAGGCGGTCTTGTTAAGGAAAAATATGACAAGCGTGATACAGGAACACGTATACGCTGGAAGCCTGATTTGGATGTTTTCACCGATATCAATATCCCTCTTGACTATTATAAAGAAACTATAAAAAGACAGGCTATTGTTAATGACGGTATCAAATTTATTTTAAAGGATCAGGTGTCTGCCTCAAAATTTGATACAATTGAATTTTGCTATAATGACGGTATTTCCGATTATGTCAAAGAGCTTGCAGGCGATAATGCTTTTACCGCACCGCAGTACTGGGAATGTGAACGCCGAGGTAAGGATAGAGAGGATTTGCCTGAATATAAGCTGAAAATTAAGGCTGCATTATGCTTTTCCCTAAAAACACAGCTTAAGGAGTACTACCACAATTCAAGCTATCTTGAACACGGCGGTGCACCTGAAAAGGCTTTTAAAAGTGCATTTGTTAATCAGATTAATGCTTACTTAAAAGCAAATAATAAATATGCTAAAAGTGACAGCCAGATAAATATTCAGGATGTTGAGGACTGCATTATCTTTGTTGTATCCTCATTTTCAACGCAGACCTCCTATGAAAACCAGACAAAAAAAGCGATAACAAATAAGTTTATTCAGGAGGCTATGACTGACTTTTTCCGCCGACAGCTTGAAGTATATTTTATCGAAAATAAAATGGATGCCGACAAAATTTCTAATCAGGTTCTTATCAATATGAGAGCCAGAGTTAAGGCGGAAAATACAAGAAAAACTTTAAAAACCTCTCTGCAGTCAAAAATGGATTTGACAAACCGTATTCAGAAATTTGTTGACTGCCGTTCAAAGGATGTCAACGAGAGGGAAGTGTTTATCGTAGAGGGTGACTCTGCTCTTGGTGCCTGCAAGCAGGCGAGAGATGCAAACTTTCAGGCTATTATTCCTGTCAGGGGTAAAATTCTGAACTGCTTAAAATCCGATTATGATAAAATTTTCAAAAGTGAAATCATAACGGATTTGATTAAGGTACTCGGCTGCGGTGTTGAGGTCAAAAGCAAGGCAGCAAAGGATTTGTCATTGTTTGATATGGACAACCTTCGCTGGTCAAAGGTTCTTATTTGTACCGATGCCGACGTTGACGGCTTTCAGATCAGAACACTTATTCTGACTATGATTTACCGCCTTATGCCAAAGCTTATTGAAGCAGGCAAGGTGTACATTGCCGAATCACCGCTTTATGAGGTTACTTGCGGCGACCAGACATATTTTGCTTATAATGAAATTGAAATGGATGAAATCAAGGAAGAAATAGGTGATAAAAAGTATACTGTTCAGCGTTCAAAAGGTCTTGGTGAAAATGAGGCTGAGATGATGGCGCTTACTACTATGAATCCTGCTACAAGACGTCTTATTAAGGTAACACCTGCTGAGGCAGAAAGAACATCTGAAATGTTTGATTTGCTTCTTGGTGATAATCTTGACGGAAGAAAAGAATATATTGCAGACTATGGGCATCTTTACATTGATGCTGCCGATGTCAGCTAAAGGAGGTTATTGTTTTGGCTAAAAGAAAAAAAGAAAATACAACGCAGAATAATAATCCGCTTGCTGATAATGTGCATATCAAAGGCGCAGGTTCTGTGCAGGATGAGGTAATTACCGATACCTTAACAGGCAACTATATGCCTTATGCTATGAGTGTTATCCTGTCACGTGCCATCCCTGAAATCGACGGCTTAAAGCCATCTCACAGAAAGCTCCTTTACACAATGTATAACATGGGGCTTCTGCAGGGCGGAACAATAAAAAGTGCCAACATCGTGGGACGTACCATGCAGCTTAATCCCCATGGTGACGCTGCGATTTATGAAACTATGGTACGTCTGTCACGAGGCAATGAGGCACTGTTATATCCATTTGTTGAGTCAAAGGGTAACTTTGGTAAAGCATACAGCAGAAATATGATGTATGCCGCATCACGTTACACAGAGGCTAAGCTTGCGCCTATCTGTCACGAGCTGTTTGATGATATTAAACTGGATACGGTTGATTTTGTTGATAACTATGATAACACTATGAAGGAGCCGACACTCCTGCCTGTTACGTTCCCGACGATTCTGTGCAATGTTACAACAGGTATTGCCGTAGGTATGGCATCGTCAATTGCGTCCTTTAATATCAAAGAAATTTGTGATACAACAGTTGCACTTATGAAAAATCCTGACCACGTTATCAGTGATACACTGGTTGCCCCTGATTTCGTGGGCGGCGGTTATATACTTTATGACAAGGCTGAGCTTGATAAAATTTATGAAACAGGAAGAGGCTCTGTCAAGGTACGTGCAAAATACACCTATGATAAAAAATTTAACTGTATTGATATTACACAGATTCCGCCGACTACTACCTCCGAAGCAGTAATTGACAAGGTTGTCGAGCTTGTTAAGTCAAATAAGATTAAGGAAATCAGCGACATCCGTGATGAAACGGATTTGTCAGGCTTGAAAATAACCATTGACCTTAAGCGTGGTGTGGATGCGGATAAGTTTATGCTTAAGCTTTACAAAATGACACCGCTGCAGGACAGCTTTAGCTGTAACTTTAATCTGCTTATAAAAGGCAGACCTGTTGTGCTTGGTGTCAAGGGAATACTTTTGGAATGGATTGATTTCCGTCTTGAATGTATCAGAAGACGCATTACCTTCAATCTTGATAAAAAGAGAAAGCAGCTTCATTTATTGAAAGGTCTTTCAAAGATTCTGCTTGATATTGACAAGGCTGTAAAAATTGTAAGAGAAACTGAAAGCGAGTCAGAGGTTATTCCAAATCTTATGATTGGCTTTGGCATTGATGAAATTCAGGCTGAATATGTTGCAGAAATCAAGCTGCGCCATCTCAACCGTGAATACATCCTTAAGCGAATCAAGGATATTGAGCAGCTTGAAAATGACATTGCTGATCTTGAAGCAACGCTTGCAAGCAAAAACAAAATGAAAAAAATCATCATTGGTGAGCTTGATGCAGTTGCTAAAAAGTATGATAAGGGCAGAAAAAGCGAAGTGCTTTATGATGCTGATGAGGAGCTGCCTGCTGAGGTTATTGAAATTGCCGATTATCCTGTAACGCTGTTCCTGTCAGAGCAGGGCTATCTTAAAAAGATTAAAACAGCCAATCTGCGTATGAGCGGTGAACAGAAGGTTAAAGAGGGGGATAAAATGCTCCCTGAAATCGAATGTTCAAATAAGGATGAATTGCTGTTCTTTACAAATAATCATCAGGTATATAAATCAAAGGCTGATGATTTTGCAGATACAAAAGCATCTGTCCTCGGTGAATATGTCCCTTCAAAGCTTGATATGGATGAGGGTGAGCAGGTTATTTATATGGCTGTGCTCAGTGCGTATTCAGGCTATATGCTGTTTGCCTTTGAAAACGGCAAGCTTGCCAAGGTTGATATGGCGGCATATGCAACCAAAACCAACAGAAAAAAGCTGATTAATGCTTATTCAAATAAATCACCGCTTGCAGGTGCAATTTATATAAGGGAAGATACAGATATTGTGTTAAGCTCTTCAGGGGGCAGAAGACTGCTTATTAATACGGCAGGCGTTTTGCCCAAGACCACAAAGGATACACAGGGCATTGCTGCTATGAAGCTGAAAAAGACACAAAAGGTAATTTCCATTCATATTCATTTTGAAAATGAGTTTGAAAAGGAATGGCGTTTCAGAGCCAAAAATCTTCCTGCTGCAGGTGCTTTGCCCGGTGAAGCTGATATAGCAGAGCAAATAACTTTCTAACATTTTAAAAAAGTGCTTGCATTATAACTGCTATTGTGATATAATCCATTAGTAATTTAGATTAACGGAGGAATAACTATGTCCTGGTATCACTATGTATTTGGTGCAATTCTTATTGTTGCATCTGTAATTATAACTATCGTTGTACTTATGCAGGAGGGTCGTTCTCAGAACCTTTCCGGTGCTATTGCCGGCGGTGCTGAAACCTTTTTAGGCAAATCCAAGGGAAGAACTATTGAAGCAAAGCTCGAAAGAATTACAAAATGGTTAATCGTAGTTTTCTTCATAATTGTTCTTGCTGCATTCCTTGTATTTCTTTTTATAGGATAAGTTTTTAAGAGAAGTAACCTTGCGTATGCAAGGTTATTTTTTTTAGAAAAAGTGTGATGAATATGGAATATATTATCTTTGATTTAGAATGGAATAATGCATTTAATTACAGAACGCAAAAGGGAATAAATGAAATTATAGAAATCGGTGCTGTTAAGCTTAACGAAAATTTTGAGGTCATTGATACTTTTAAGCAGTTAATCTATCCAAGACTGTCAAAAAAGCTTGGATCAAACTTTAAAAAGCTTACCCATATCACTATGGAGGAAATAAGGGCTGACGGTATATCTTTTGATGAAGCCTTTGCAGATTTTTCACGCTGGAGCAGGGGAAATGACGTTGTTTTTCTTAGTTGGTCAAACAGTGATTTGTATACCCTTGCAGATAATTATAAGCGTTTTAAAAACACCTCAAACGTTGAGTTCATGCACTATTATGCTGATGCACAGAGCTATTGTATGCAGTTTATCAGTGACCATAACGGTTCACAAATCAGTCTGTCAAAATGTGCCGAAAAGTTTGGCGTTGATGTTGATACAGCAAAGTTTCACCGTGCTCTTGAGGATTGCTTTGTTACAGCCTACTGCCTTGAAAAGGTTTTTGATAAGGACAAGTTCAAAAATTTTATTGTAAAATGTGATGCGCGTTTTTTTGAACGGCTTGTATTCAAATCCTATTTTATAAATAAGCCTGTTTACGGTGATTTTGATGTGAATAAGGTTGAACTGAAATGCCCTGCGTGCAGCGGCACGGTTTCACCCTTCGGCAAATACGAATTCAGCAATAATACCTTTAGAAATTCGGGGGTCTGCAATGAATGCGGGAAAAAATTCTGGCTGTTTGTGAGAGCCAAGCAGACCTATGACGAACTGATAATTACACAAAGACTTGTGGCAATAAATAAAAAAAGAGCAAGATTTATTAACTGATTGAATAATTATTTACAAATTACCCCTTTAT
>DKYL01000023.1:914-22955 GCA_002493325.1 Ruminococcaceae bacterium UBA7101 | reverse complement strand
TTTTCGCCGTGGCGTAATACAAATGCGAAACCGGCAATAAACACTCTAAACCGATACACCTTTTATTTGATTTTTTGCTTATGTGCCGATATTCGGATTTTAAATTTTAATTGGAGTACTTATCCTATTTTTCTTTTATCTGCCCAAATTTCGCCGACAGGGTCGCAAGGGACGAAAGGAACGGATGTTTTATCACTGACACTTTCTTCGTCACTTACGGCACTTGAGTCACTAACAGAAAAATAAGATACTTCAACAAGTCTTTGTCCGTTACTTCTGTGACTTGTAAAATGAACACCGCTATCTTCTAGGTCATATCTGAATTTGTTCATCATTTGTTTTAGCGACTTTGCAGTAAGATTGTAGTTTAAAGATTGATTAAATTCATTTACCAAATCTGTATTGCTGCCTTTGAAATATTTCTGAACTTTCATAAACCCAATAAAGTCAATCATCTCTTGTGGCATTGATGGAACAGGATTTTCAAGACTGTCATTTATCAAATTCCAAGTACAGTTTTCTTTGTTGAATGATAATTGAAATTCTCTTTGTTCAATATCTCTGCCGGTGCAAAGTAAATTTGCTTTGTTTTCATTTCGTTTGTCCTTGTCCAAAACAAATACAGCGTCAACTGCACCGCTGATGCCTGTTGTGCCTGATAACTTGTTCAGCGGATCACTGTCACCTTGTTTTCGTAAGTGATGAACGAGCAGAATAGAAATACTCATTTCATCAGCATACTGTTTTAACTTGCAGATTTCATTGTAATCATTTGCATAGGATAACTCGGAACTTGAATTTCTAATCATCTGAAATGTATCAATAACAATCAAAGTTGTATCCGTATGCGTGATAATGAAATTTTGTATCTGCTGAATCAATCCTGTTTAAATACTTTCTGATTTTGTTGCAACATACAAATTACTTGGCACTTCATCAGTTATGCAATTCAGCCTGTCCTGAATTCTTGCAAGGTTATCTTCGAGACAGAGATAGAGAACAGTACCTTTTTCAGTCGGCAGATTCCAAACGGATTTACCTTTCGCAATTCTTACACACCAATCAAGCACCATCCACGATTTACCTATCTTGGGTGCACCACCAAGAATGGAAACACCCTGGGGTAACAAAGATTGAATGCAAAATCTTGATTTCGGAAATTGCATATCCATTAAGGTTTCACCGTCAACTACTTCAAGCAATTTAATTTCTTTTTTCATAAGGCTTTCCTCCTTTCTATTGGATTTAAATATATCTTCTTGTTAAGAATTTCTATTTATGTTATCATTTTAGCAGGGGTCAAACCTCAAGACTATGCATAAGTGAAAATTGAATTTTTTGAGAAAGATTGATTATGGACAGAAGTATTTATTCAAGAACAGGGTTATATATAAAGTTTAAAAACAAGAATATTATGGAGCGAGTGGCAGTTGATGATTTAGATATAATTGAGTTAGATCCTATCGATTACAGAAATGAACTCATTGCCCTTTATGACTATGAGTTGCCGAAGATAAGTGATGGTTATACTGTTGAGTCGGCATATGATTTTGCTGATGAAATTTTAAAAAACAATATTGTTTTGGGGATATTGCTCAAAGCAGATATTGATAAATATCTTGTTCACCGAAAACTGATTAAAGATATTACAACACCTGAAGAACTCAAAAGCAAATTAGAAACAGTAAGCGTTAGAATGAAGCTGCTGCCGTATATTAAAAATCAAGTGTATAAAGTTCTTATGTGTATGAGACACAAAGATATTCTTGCAGGTGTTTTGGAAATTAATATGCACGATACAGTTGAATACAAAGTTACCAAAACAAGAAGCGGTGAAGAAATTTTATTTTTTGATAACCCACAATCTTATTACGAATATTTGATTTTTACTTTTTATTTAAGAAATGAAATCGTTTGTGAATGTGAAAACTGTAATAGGTTATTTGTTCCAAAGACAAAAAAGAAAACCCTGTACTGTGACAGAGTTTTCAAAGATGGTAAGACCTGCAAGCAGATTGGTCCTACGCAGAAATATAAAACACTTGTAGAAAATGATTTGGTTTTACAGACATTTGAAAAAGAGAAAAACAAAATGTACAAGCGAATGGACAGAGCTTATTCATTTGGCGAAACTCCTAAATCTATTTCTTATGAAGAATACACTGATTGGCTAAGCAAAGCTATCGATGCTAAAAATTTGTATCTTAATAATGAAATTACCAAAGATGAGGCTTTGAGAATAATACAAACAGATTAAATTTTTATATTGACTTGACATCTACTACTTATATGTTATATTAGAACAAGAATAATAACATTAAGAGGTATGGTTATGGAAAAGGTATTTGCGATATATTCGAGGAAATCGAGGTTCACAGGCAAGGGTGAATCTGTTGAAAATCAGATTGAGATGTGCCGTGAATATTTGCGAATTCATTTTGGTGAGAAAGAGGCAGAAAAGGCTGTTATATACGAAGACGAAGGATTCAGCGGAAAGAATTTAGACAGACCGCAATTCAAGACTATGTTTGAGGATATTAAAAGTGGTAAAATATCTGCCGTGCTTTGCTATCGTCTTGACCGTATCAGCCGTAATATCGGCGATTTCGCAAATCTTATTACCGAGCTTACTTCTATGGGTGTTGCATTTATTTCTATCAAAGAGCAGTTTGACACCAACTCCCCTATGGGCAGAGCGATGATGTATATTGCATCTGTTTTTTCACAGCTTGAGCGTGAAACGATTGCTGAGCGTATTCGTGACAATCTGCATGAGCTTTCAAAAACAGGCAGATGGCTTGGAGGTGTTACACCTACCGGTTACAGTTCTGTTGGAGAAACAAGTATGAACATTAATGGCAAAACAAAAAAAGCATTTCACCTTGCTGTGAAAGAAGATGAAATGCAGATTGTTAAGATGATATTTGATTTATTCCTTGAACACAACTCATTAACTGCTTGTGAGAGTCATCTGCTTGCACATAACTACAAAACGAAAAATGGCAGAGATTTTACACGCTTTTCGATTCGTGGCATTCTGACTAATCCTGTTTATATGATTGCTGACGATGATGCGTTTGAATATTTCAAAAACTCAAATGTTGATTTATATTCTGATGAAGAAGAATTTGACGGCACACACGGAATGATGGTGTATAACCGCACTTTACAGGAACAAGGCAAGGCGACAAAAATCAAGCCTATGGAGGAATGGATTGTTTCTGTTGGCAAACACCAGGGCTTTATAAACGGCAAGGATTGGATTAAAGTTCAGAGTATGCTTGACAGAAACAAGTCAAAATCTTATCGCAAGCCAAAAAGCCACACTGCTTTGCTATCAGGAATTCTCAAATGCGAATGCGGTGAATTTATGCGACCGCATATGACGACAAGAATGAACAAGGACGGTGAATACACCTATTACTATTCCTGCACTATGAAACTTAGGAGCAAGGGCAGTCGCTGTAACAACAAAAACATCAACGGCAACGAAATTGACAAAGAGATTATTGCTGCTGTTAAAACACTTGCTGACAATGGTGATGATTATTTTGAATCACTGAAATCTGCATTATCGGAAAATAAAATCAAGGCTGAAAACATAAGCAATGAGCAGGCAAGGCTTGAAGAAGAAATTGAAAAAAAGGAAAAGGAAATTGAGGCACTTGTAAATAATCTTGCCACATCAAGCGGAACCGGTGCTGAAAAATACATATTGGATAAAATCAACATATTAAGTGATGAAGTTGAAAAAATCAAAGCACAGATGAATACACTTTCAAAGGAAAGTGAGAATGAATTGAACTTAACCGAAAGTATTGATTTAATGAAAGATATGCTTAAATCATTTTCCGTTACTGTTGACAATATGACGATTGAGCAGAAAAGACAGACAATACGCACCTTTGTCAAAGAGGTTATATGGGACGGAGAAGATGCTCATATCGTATTTTTCGGCTCTGATTATGAGTATCCGTTCAAAAAGGCTGAAATGCTTGCAGATGACGATAATTTGTATCCGCTTGGTGAGGATAGAAATAGCTGGACATATAGTTCTTTCCGTTACTGCCTTTAAACTCATAATACTCATCATCAAAGGTATATGTATTATTCTGCTTATCATAATAAACTACTGCTAAATCGTCGGTATAGGGTTTTCCCTCACGGTCATAATAAACTGTTTCGCCATTAACCTCATAGCCATAATGATAGCTGTCATCATAGTCATAGTCAAAATCATCATACAAATTATCAACACCGCCGATAATACTGCCCTTAATGCCATCAACTGCACCATCCAGAGTATTGCCAACCACAGAAGCGGCACCGAAAACAAAGCCTAATATGCAAAGCAATGAAACAACATATGAAACAATGGAAACAATAAGACAGGTTTTACTGTTTTGGGAATATTTCTGCTTTTTCTCAGGGTCACAGGGTGTGAACTCATTACTGCCGCAGCCTGCACAGTAGCTTACTCTGTCATCAAGGACGGCACCGCAGGCATTACATTTTTTATAATTCTCCCTCTCCTCGCCTTTTCTGACACAAGCATAAATAATTGCAACCGGTATCGGAAACAGCAATGAAAGAACCATCCACATTGCACGCCTTTTAATGCCCTTAGCCCTGCAGTCAAAGCCGATTGCAAGCATAAGGCAAATCTGAAAAGCGTAAACAAAAATAACACTTACAAGCAGTATGGCATATGCAATAAACACACTGCCGACTAAATTCTGAAATATATCCATAATAATCACCATAGCCTTTCAGGCTACAAATAGCTCATTAAAAATCATCAACACCTGCTGTAGCCTGACAGGCGTTAATGGTGATTACAGCCATCTCAAAATTATGCCGCAGGCAAATTTTGAGGGCAACATAATCGAAATAGTGTGATTTTCTCACTATCTCCTCCCAACTATAATATATAGGATTAATAATAAATTGTCAATAAAACTAAACAAATACTGTCATAACAAGTGTGCCGATCATCATAAGACATAAGCCGATAAAGGATTTTTTCGTAAGCTTTTCTTTGAAAACAATATAGGAAAATGCAACTGTTATCACAATACTCAGCTTATCAATGGGCACAACAATGCTCACTGCACCGTTCTGAATTGCATAGTAATAGCAAAGCCACGATGCACCTGTTGCAATACCTGACAGACAGATAAAAGCAAGCTCCTTTCTGTCGGTTTCTTTTATCTGATTCTGCTTTCCCTTTGCAAAAACAATCAGCCATGCCATTATCAGTACAACACAGGTTCTGATTGCTGTTGCAAGATTGGAATCGACATTTTCAATGCCTATTTTTGCAAGAATGGATGTTAATGAAGCAAACACGGCAGACAGAACAGCATAGATAATCCATTGCCTTTTTTCATAAACGGCAGTGGATTTTTGTTTTTCAACCATTAAAAAAATACCGATTGCAAGAAGCAATGTTCCGATTAATTTTACAAACAGGTTATTTGTTTCGTGAAAAATCATTACGGCAAGCAAAACTGACAGAATTGTGCTTGATTTATCAATCGGCACAACCTTATTTACATCGCCCATTGAAAGCGCCTTGAAATAACATATCCACGATGCGCCTGTAGCAATACCCGACAGAATAAGAAACAAAACAGATTTTGCGCCTATCGTATAAATATCTTTAAACGAGCCTGTTATAAATGCCATCAGCACAGAAAAGACCAAAACAACCATTGTTCGTATCGCTGTTGCAACATCCGAATCTGTTTTCTTTATCCCGCATTTAGCAAGAACAGATGTCAGTCCTGCAAACACTGATGACAGCACTGCCATTACAAGCCACAATTCAATCACCCCATATGCATTAAAAATATGACGTACTGTTTAATGCTTCACATTTTTGTATCAATTAAAGTTTATATACTCTGTTTTTGCGGTCAGGCTTTTTTCTATCACTGGATATATTTTACCATATATATGACAAAAAGCATAGCATTTGCTATGCTTTTTCGACAAACTGACAGGTATGCTGACAGCATACCTGTTTTTTTAACTTTACATTCTTGAAATATATTCCTTAAAGGCTTCGGCAGAATCGAATTCCTTGTAAACAGAAGCAAAGCGGACATAAGCTACCTCATCAATAGCCTTAAGCTTTTCCATTATAAGCTCGCCGATATTTGCAGATGTAACCTCACGGTCAATAGCAGACTGCAGAGTTGCCTCGATTTCACTGATTGCCGTTTCAAGCTCTGAAATGGTGACAGACCTTTTTTCACAGGCTCTGAGCATACCCTTTAAAATCTTGTTACGGTCAAAAACCTCACGGCTCTTGTCCTTTTTAATAACAATAATCGGCACATCCTCGATAATCTCATAGGTGGTAAATCTCTTGCCGCACTGCAGACATTCACGGCGGCGGCGAATGCGTTCATTCTCATCCGTAGGACGAGAATCAATTACCTTACTTTCATCAAAACCACAAAATGGACATTTCATTGGAAAATTCCCCCTTTACCAATTAAATGTATTGTAACACAACATATAGAAAATTGCAAGTATTTTTACTTTACAGCAATATGTTGATGAAATCACTGTTTTTCAAGCCTATGCACCTTGTTATTGTATATGAACATCCATACAGCCATTGCACAGATAATAAAGTACCCCACAAATGACCACAAGTCAGGCACCTGACCGCCGAGGAAAAAGTAGCCGCTTATGGCTGTGAAGATAACATTTGAATAATCATAAACCGAAATTTCTCTGCTCGGAGCAAAGGTATATGCGGCAGTTATGGCAAACTGACCGCCTGCTGCACAAACACCAACCATAATCAGATATACCCACTGCTTTGCAGTCATAGGGTGAAAATTAAAAATCAGATACGGTGCAGTAACGATACAGGAAAACAGGGAAAAGAAAAACACCGTAAACCTTCCGTTCTCGCCCTTATTGCCCATATGGCGAACGCAGGTGTAAGCACCGCCTGCACAAAGTCCGCCCACAAAACCGCATATGGACGGAAAAAGCTCCGAATTACCCATTGTGGGCTTGATAACAAACATTGCACCGATAAAGGCAACACCGATTGCAATCGCCTGCTTTGGCTTAACCTTTTCTTTAAGGAATACGGCAGAAAAAATCAGAGTGAAAAAGGGACTCATTTTGTTAAGAATTGCCGCATCGGCAGTGGACGCCATTTTAGTAGTCGCATAAAAATTGCCGAAAACACCTAAAAGCCCTGCGCCTGACCTGATGATATGATATTTCAAACAGCCCTTATGGGGAAGAAATTTTTCTTTATTTTTCAGCAAGGTAATCACTGCAATAAACAGTGCAACAAAATTTCTGAAAAAAACCTTCTGTGCAACGGGAACATCACCTGACAGATTGATAAAGCTGCTCATTCCGCTGAAACTGAGTGCCGACAGCAGAATACAAATAATTCCCTTTGTTCTGTTACTTAACCTTGCCATAGCTTTTCCAAATAATCCTTGCTTTCCTTCAAAACCTTTTCAACATCATAGCTGCCTGAATATATTTCAATCACACAGTCGCCCTTATAATCTGCACTGTCCATAATGCTTTTCATTTTATTAAAATCAAAGCTGCCCCGACCTATTGGCAGGCAGTCACCACGCTCACTGTTATCACTGATATGCAGATGAACAATTTCATTTTTAAATTCTTCCAAAAATTCAAAAGTGTTCTGCCCTGCTCTTACAGTCTGCTTAATGTCAAACACCATATGGTAATCACCGCCCAGTGCAGACCTCATTTTTTTACAAAAATCAATAGTCTGGCTTTTAAAGCGATTGACATTTTCCTGGCAGACCGTTACACCCTCGCTTTTGCCGATTTCAATCAATTTTCTGAAACGCTCAAAATACCTTTCATCAGGTATTGGGATTTTAGGCATTGCAACAGCACCGTGAATAACAACAAACTTTGCGCCCAGCATTGCCGCAGCGTGGCAGGTTTTCTGATAAAGACCGATATAATCCTCAAACCGTCTTTGATAGTCACCGAAAATACAGGAGCTTTCAAGAAAACTTGAAAAGGGGTGAACAGATATGATTTCAGTACCTGAATTTTCAGTAATAGCACAAAGCTCTTTTATAAAGTCTTCCTCATACTCACAGGGAGCATTTACAAAGACCTCGGCTTTTTCAAAGCCAAGGTCTGTAACTTTCTTTAACGCCTTTTCTGTTTCAAGGGGATAGAAACAGGCGGTAGATGCACCGATTCTCATCAGCCAATCAGCTTCTCTGTGCATGCAAGCTGAACACAGATGCAAAGAAGCTCTGCAGCCATATCAAGCTCTGCAACAGGCGGAAGTGTAGGAGCAATACGGATATTGCTGTCATTTTCATCAATGCCGTAAGGATATGTTGCTCCAACAGTGGTAAGAACAACGCCTGCTTCCTTACAAAGCTCGCCCACTCTTTTTGCACAGCCGTTCATAACATCCAGACTGATGAAATAGCCACCCTTAGGGTTAAACCAGCTTGCAATACCCTTGCCTGCCAGCTCCTTTTCAAGGTGATTCAGCACAATGTCGAATTTAGGCTTAAGAATAGCAGCGTGCTTTTTCATATGCGCAAGAACACCGTTTACATCCTTAAAAAACTCAACGTGACGGTGCTGATTCATTTTATCATAGCTGATTACCTGACAGTTCAGTCTTTTCTTAATTGCAGCAATATTGTTATCTGATGCCACAAGAGCAGAAACACCTGCACCCGGGAATGTGATTTTAGCTGTTGAGCAAACCTCAATAACCATATCATCATTGCCGTATTTCGGCAGAATATCAAAAATATTCATAAGCTTATCGCCGTCCTCGACAATATCGTGAACACAATAAGCGTTATCCCAGATAATTCTGAAATCCTTTGCTGCAGGCTTCATTTTAGCAATGCGCTCAACAACCTCATCACTGAAGGTAATGCCTGTCGGGTTTGAATACTTCGGAACGCAGAACATACCCTTAACAGATTCGTCCTTGATAAGCTCCTCAATCACATCCATATCAGGACCGTCATCCTTCATAGGAACATTAATCATTTTTATGTTGTAATACTCTAAAATAGTGAAATGTCTGTCATAGCCGGGAACAGGGCAAAGGAATTTTACCTCATCAAGCTGGCTCCAGGGCTTGTCACCTGCACCATCCATAAAGCACTGACCGATATAGTCAAACATAAGGTTAAGGCTTGAGCTCGGTCCTACAATTACATTTTTCGGCTCAACCTGCATTAAATCAGCAAAAAGCTTTTTACAGCTCGGAATACCGTCAAGCATACCATAATTTCTTACATCAACGCCGTCTGAAACATAATTGCTGCAAGCATTAAGACCATCTGACAAATCAAGCTGGTCCTTGCCGGGCTTACCACGGCTCATATCAAGCTGCAGATTTTTTTCCTTAAAAGCATTGTATCTTTCAAGCAATACAGCCTGTTCATTCAATAATTCTTCTTTCGTCATTTCTGTATATAACTTTGACATAAAATCACCTCACACAAATATATCGCACATAGTTTAGCACAAATGAAATAATAATGCAAATTTATATTTTTAAATAAACAAACTAACTGTAACTTACCTCACGAAACATTTTGCTGATATTGTCACACAGATGTTTATTTTTCGGCAAATCAAGATTGCTGTCCTCTGCAAGAATTTCACCTGCACATTGCTGAGCAAGGTGCAAAGTTTCCATATCCTGCAGCATATCCGCAATCCTCAGAGCAGGTAGACCATGCTGTCTTTCACCAAAGAAATCGCCCGGTCCCCTTGCTTTCAAATCCTCATCGGCAATCTTAAAGCCGTTGCTGTTATTTTTCATAACCGCCAGTCTGTTGCGTGAATTTTCACTTTTGCTGTCGGAAACAAGCACACAAAAGCTTTTTTTACTTCCCCTGCCTATTCTGCCACGAAGCTGATGAAGCTGCGAAAGCCCGAAGCGTTCAGCATTTTCAATCACCATAATTGTGGCATTCGGCACATCCACACCAACCTCAACAACGGTAGTAGCAACCAGAATCTGCACATCGCCTGACGAAAAGGCTTTCATTACATTTTCCTTTTCCTTCGGCTTCATTTTACCGTGAAGCAGTCCCAAATTATAACCGCGAAATGCACCCTCGGAAAGCTCCTCAGCATACTGCTCGGCAGATTTTAAATCTGTACTATCCTCATTCTCTTCAATAGCAGGGCAGACAATATATGCCTGCTCACCCCTGTCGGCGGCATCCCTTATAAATTTATACAATCTCTGATGATAGCGCGAATCCACAACGTCGGTTCTTATTTCCTGTCTTCCCGGGGGCAGCTCGTCAAGAATACTGATATCAAGGTCGCCGTAAAGAATAAGACCCAGTGTTCTCGGTATCGGTGTGGCACTCATAACAAGGGTATGTATACCCTCGCCCTTTTCAGCCAGTGCCGTTCTTTGCTTAACGCCAAAGCGGTGCTGCTCATCCGTGATAACCAAGCCTAAGGACTTAAATTCAACATCATTCTGAATGATAGCATGGGTACCGATTAACAAATCAATCTCACCATCCATTAATAATGCCTTAATTTCCCTCTTTTCCTTAGCTTTTGTTGAGCCTGTTAAAAGTCTGACATTTATTCCTGCAGGAGAAAGCATTTTTGACAAGCCCTCATAATGCTGAACAGCCAGTATTTCAGTAGGTGCCATTAATGCACATTGATAGCCGTTTTTAATTACGGAATAGCAAAGTCCCGCCGCTACAGCCGTTTTGCCTGAACCGACATCACCCTGCAGAAGTCTGCTCATAGGGTAATCCCCTGCCATATCCGAAAGGCAGTCCTTTATTGCTCTTTGCTGTGCATTTGTCATTTCAAAGGGCAAAAGACTTTTAAATTCTTCAGTAAAATCAGCAGTAATTTTAAGATTTGTTTCTGTTTTATTCCGTCCTTTTAATTTGAGCAAACCCAGCTGTAATGTTAGCAGCTCCTCAAAAATCAGCCTGTAACGAGCCTTCTGCATATCCTCATCACTGTCAGGGAAATGAATTTGCCTTATTGCCCTGTCCAGACTGATAAGCTTATATTTATCTCTTACAGATTTATCCAGCGTTTCGGGAATTTCCTCCAGCGACTCCAGAGCCGTTTTGACTACCTTGGCAATTGCATTTGATGTCAGCTTTCCTGTGGCAGGATAAATGGGATGCACCCTCACACCTGTATCAAGCTTTTCAATTTTAGGTGACGACATGGATGCCGAGGTTAAATTCTTTTCAACCTTACCGAAAAGCACATAATCCTCATATACCCTTAATGCCTGTGCCTGATATTTATTATTGAATATTGTTACATTGATTATACTTTCCCCGTCACTGAAACGGCATTTATAAAGGGTCATACCCTTTCTGATCATATGCTCCTTAACGGGAGTAATCATAGTTGCCCTAATTGAAGCACAGTCACCATTCTGCAGCTCACGGACTGTTTTTGTATTGGTCCAGTCCTCATACTTTCTGGGGAAAAAATGAATAAGGGCGTCAACATCAAAGATTGCGAGGCTGCCGAACAGCCCCGCTCTTTTTTCACCAACGCCCTTAATATATTTTATATTGCTGTTTAGATTAAGCATCAGTCTTACTCCACTGAAATAATAAAGTAATATATCGGCTGTCCGCCGTCAACTACACTGATTTCAACATCTGCACCGCATTTTTTAGCCAGTGCAGCCTCAACCTGAGATGCCTCGTCACTGCTGACACCCTCACCGTAAATCACAGTGATTAATGAATGCTCATTCTTTTTAAACAGTTTTTCGGCAGATTTAACAGCAATATCAACCTTATCCTCACCAAGAAACTTGATTTTGCCGTTGCAAAGACCCATCATCTGACCCTCGTGCACTGCCTGTCCCTCAACCTCGCTGTCACGTGCGGCAAAAGTAACCTGTGCTGTCTGCACAGCACCTGCTGCATCCATCATATTCATCATATTCTCGTCAGCATCAAGTGTTTCATCAAACATAAGCATTGCTGAAATGCCCTGGGGAATTGTTTTGGTCTGCAGCACCTTAACCTCTCTGTCAGATGCAAGAGGGATTGCCTGCTCTGCCGCCATAATAATATTTTTATTATTTGGTAAAACAAATACGGTCTTTGCAGGTGTGCTCATAACAGCATTAAGAATATCATCAGTAGAAGGATTCATTGTCTGTCCGCCGCTTACCACAACATCCGCACCGATGTCTGTGAACAGCTCGGCAAGTCCGTCACCTGCACAAACCGTAACAAAGCCATATTCATTTTCAGGCTTTGTAACAACAGGCTCAATGACCTTTTCTCCGTCCTTGACACCTACATCTGCATTGGCATGCTGATAACGCATATTGTCAATTTTTATATTAATAAGCTGTCCGTATTTCAAGGCAGCCTGAATCACATTGCCGGGCTCATTGGAATGAACATGTACCTTGATAATATCACTGTCATCAACCACAACAACACAGTCACCGATTGACTCTAAAAATGCTCTGAGTTTTAACGGGTCCTTTTCCTTTGCAGTGCCTGATTTTTCAATAAGAAATTCAGAGCAATAGCCAAACTCAATATCATCACTGGCATCTGCAACAGTCTTTTTTGAAGGGGTTGAAACAGGGGTAACGCCCGAGCCGTCAACAGGCTGAACAATGACACCGTTATGCCAAACGCTCTCCATACCCTCAAAAACAAGGATTAAACCCTGACCGCCTGCATCCACAACGCCAGCCTTTTTAAGCACCGGCAAAAGCTCAGGTGTTTTGGCAAGTGCCGCTTTGGCAGCCTGCAGTGCCGCAAAAGCAACCTCAAGAGGGTCATCCTGAATTTTTGCCATTTCAACAGCAGCATCCTTTGCCTCACGAACAACAGTTAAAATTGTTCCCTCAGTAGGCTTCATAACTGCCTTGTATGCAGCGTCAACACCTTCTTTGAACGCATTGGCAATATCATTTGCACCTGCCTCTTCTATACCTTTGAAGCCCTTTGAAAAGCCCCTGAAAATCAGGGAAAGAATAACACCTGAATTACCTCTTGCACCACGCAGAAGTGCAGATGCACAGCGTGCAGATGCCTCTGCAATCGTACAGTTATCAGGCAGTGCTGCCATTTCCTTTGCGGCTGCACCAATGGTCATACTCATATTTGTACCTGTGTCACCGTCAGGAACAGGAAAAATATTCAAAGCATCAACAGCCTGTCTGCTGTTGGCAATATTATTAGCAGCAGAGATTATAGAATCTCTAAACATTAATCCAGTTATCATCTATACTTTCTCCATTACTTACTTAATGCGTCAATATAAACATTGACCTTTGAAACCTTAAGATCTGTTGCTTCCTCAACAGTATATCTGACCTTATTGACAATACTTTCAACGATGGTGTTGATGTTAACGCCGTAGGAAACCGAAATATGAAGCTCAATAATAAGCTCACCGTTCATACTTTTAACAATAACACCCTGATCTGAATTATCGTTGGTTATTTTGCTTTTTATTGCATTTTTTATTGTTCTGAGTGCATTTGAATCAACCATTCCGGTTACACCAAAGCAGCTCTGTGCCGTTCTTCCCACAAGATTGGCAAAATAATTATTCGTGATTTCAATGTATCCGTTAGGATTTTCAATCTTTATCATTATTTGACCCCCAATTATATTTTATCAATTATTATTCAGTTTCATCATCGGTATTAAAATTCCAGCTGTCAATGTTGGAAAAATAATTTCCGTAATAGCCCTGCATATCACCGTTCATTGCTTTAGAATAACATATCATACCCTTTTTGTAAATAAGCGGAATATAAGGCATTTCTTCATTGAAGGCAAGAATGAACTTGCCAAGCTCCTCTTCACCCTCAAGATATTTGGTATAAAGGTCATCACTCTGCAGCTTTTTATCGTCAAAGCCGTATCTTGCCGCACCTGAGGAATCAAAAAACGGATATAAATTCATATCGTCACCAAGCTTGATTTCACCGATATACAAATCAAACTCCGTATTCTCAATTCTTCTCATATATTCGGTATAATTAACCTTTTCTACAGTAACACTGAAGCCTACCGCCTCAAGCTGTGTTTTAATAAGATTTGCAGCAATGCCTCTGTTTTCATTCAGATTAACAAGCAGTCTGAGTTTAAGCTTGTCGCTGCCGTAGCCGCTCTGATTCACAGTCTGCTTTGCCGCCCCTGTATCAGCCTTTGTTTCAAACAGCCTGATATTCTCAATGCTCTTGAAATCGGGATTAAAGGGTGACTGTGCAGGCACTGCATAGCCCGAATAAGCACTCTCTGCCAGAACGGTTCTGTCAACCGCCAGGCTTATGGCACGTCTTATTTTTGCATCAGACGTTATACCTGAATATGAATTTATGCCAAGATAAATAAGATTATTCATAGAAACTGTCTTTTTCGCACAGGACAGCCTTTTTGAAATATCCGCACTCAAATCTCTGAAAGCATAGGAGATATTGCCTATATTCACAGCATTGTCAATGGAATCCGCCGCAGCGATATTGACAAGATGAATGGTTGTGATATATGGGTCAAATTCATCATTTTTAACTGCTCTGAGAACCACGCCGTCATCACTGTTTTTGTAGACATATCTTCCGCTGCCTACGGGGAAGCCATCCTCATCATCCTTTGTCGATGCAATGGGATATGTTAAAAGATTGACGGCATACGGGTCAGCATACTTAAGATGAAAAATCACTGAATTTCCGCTTGCTTCGGCATAGCTTACAGGCTCAAGAGAATTGCCGTAGGCATCTGATTTCATCGCAGCCTTTGTGGAATAAAGCACATCCTCCGTGGTGATTTTTTCACCATTTGAAAATTTAAGCTGAGGATTAAGGTCAACTCTCAGCGTTCTGCTGTCTGCAAACGCATATCCGGTTGCGATATTTGTTGTTGTTTCATAGCCCTCAGTCAAATCAAACAGGCTTTCAAAAACAAGATCTGCCAGTATCTGATTATTCTGGGTTGCTGCCTTGAACGGGTCAAGGCTGTCCGCCTGCGTATAACTGAGCTTAAATGTTCTGTCATCTGTTTTTTTTGCCGTTGTTGTTTCAGCAGCATTGGGTGCATTACCCTCGTGATTACCGCTGCAGCCTGCGAAACAGGTAACAAGCAACGCAATTGCCGCAACGAAAGCAATAATTCTTTTTTGCATTGCTACCTCCTGATTAAAACCGTATCAACGGTTTTTCCTGTTTTGTTATCAACCTCAAACAAGCAGCCCTCCAGAACACAGGGTCCGTCATCATTGACAAATTTAACAGGCAGACCTGTTTTCAGCTTTTCAATAATACATTTCGGGCTGACGCCGAGCACGCTGTAATAGGGACCTGTCATTCCAAGGTCTGTAACATATCCTGTGCCATTGGGCAATATCTGATTGTCACTGGTCTGCGTATGGGTGTGTGTGCCGTAAAGAGCCGACACTCTGCCGTCAAGATAAAAGCCCATGGCTCTTTTTTCACTTGTTGCCTCTGCATGAAAATCAACCATTATTATTTTAACACCCTGTGCATTGATTTCATCAATGATTCTGTCGATAACCGAAAAGGAATTTTCAACAGGCTCCATATAAACAGCACCCTGCAAATTAACCACTGCAATTCTGCAATAGCCCTTGTCAACAATAATATATCCCCTGCCGGGCGCACTTATATGATAATTGGCAGGTCTTATTATGGGATTATCTCCGTCAAGATAATCATAAATTTCTCTTCTTTTCAGGCTGTGATTGCCAAGCGTAATCACATCTGCTCCGCTGTCAAGAATATGCTCTGCACTCTGGGGTATAACGCCATTACCGACAGCAGAATTTTCACCGTTAACAATTACAATATCAGCACCAAACTCACGTTTTATTTTGGGCAGCTCCTGCCTCAAATAATCACAGCCCTGCTTGGATACTATATCACCGATAGTTAAAATCTTCAATGTTACACCAATTTCTATATCTATATCTGAATTATTATACTATAAACAAATTGCAAAAACAAGGAATTGACACAATAATTAACACTGTGTTAAAATTGTTGTATCTAAATCTTATTTTACTGATATAATAACAGTATAAGATTTTTGAAAGGTGATACAAAATGAACATTTGCGTATTCGGTGCGGCAAGCAACGAAATTGATAAAAAATATATGGACGATATTGAAATAATGGCAGAGCAGCTCGCTAAAGACGGACATCATCTTGTATTCGGTGCAGGCGGACAGGGCTTGATGGGAGCTGCTGCAAGAGGCTTTAAAAAAGGCGGTGCAAAAATCACAGGCGTTATACCAACCTTTTTTAAGGAAGCAGAAATTGAAGCAATTTATGATGAATGTGATGAGCTTATTTATACCGACACAATGAGAGAGCGAAAAGCTGTAATGGAGGACAAAGCTGATGCCTTTGTTATTGTTCCCGGCGGTATAGGCACATTTGAGGAGCTGTTTGAGGTGCTGACACTCAAACAGCTCGGCAGACACAGTAAGCCGATAGCAATATATAACTGCAAAGGATATTATGACAAAATGGAGGCTATGCTTAACACATCAATTGAAGAAGGCTTCGTACGTCATACCTGCAAAGAAATATATTCATATGTCAATAACGTTGACGAACTAATCAGATATATTAATAACAATAACCACTGCGATTATACAGTCAGCGAACTGAAAGCATAAAATTTAACAGCAAAACCCAATTCTCAGCATAAAAAGTCAAGTAATAAAAATTATATAATGTTATAATTAACTATATAAAAAATAAAGAGGAGAGGAACTATGAAAGAAAATCTAAGGTATATGCTGAAGAATTGGATAGCATGGGATAAGAAAAGCCTTGTTTACTTTTTTATCCGTGTACCTGCGATGGTTTTGCAGCCGATTATCACAGCATATATACCAAAAGCAATGATTGATTGCATTGAACAGGGTGTAACTGTCGGCAGATTAATACTGGTTGTTGCACTGCTCAGTATTCTTGTAGCGCTGACAACCTGGCTCACACCTTTTATGCAGGAGCTTTTAAACGGCAGTGCAAGAATAATACGTATGCGATATGCTGTTATGGCTTTCAAAAAGAATCTTAATACAGACTATGTTAACATAGAAAGTCTTGAAGGCAGAGAAAAGAATAAAAGAGCAATGGAATTTTACAGAAGCTACTTTTCCTCCTCCGCTGATTTTATTGAAACCTGTAATCAGTTATTGGTCTGTCTTGTGGGTGTTATTACATCCCTTGCACTGATTTATAAAATCAATATTTTTATGATTTTGATTATTCTTGCAACCTGCGTTGCTGAATTCTTTTTGCTGAAATATCTGAACAAAAAGGAAAAGGGTGTTAAGGACTCCAGGAGCAGTATTTTTGTTAAATTTGATTATTACTACACACTGAGCAAGGATTTGACTGCTGCAAAGGATATAAGACTTTACGGATTTACGGATTATTTCCTGCTTTCCATCGCAAAGCTTATCAGCCAGCTTGAAAACATAACTTCAAAATATATGCACCAAAGCATTAAGGTTGGCGGTACAAGAGCTTTGCTTAACCTTGTGCGTGAACTTGTTGCATATGCTTATCTTACATACTTAGTGTGCAAAAACAGACTTTCTGTTTCTGATTTTATTTTCTATTTTGGAATTATAACAGGATTTTCAAACTGGATTATGAATTTTGTATATCTGTATTCCAATATGGAACGCTGCTGTAATGACTGTGCTGCTTTCCGCAAATTTACAGAAAGTGATGAAGAAAATAAAGACAAGCCTGATATTAACTTTAAAGACGTTGACTCAATAGAATTTAAAAATGTTTCGTTTACATATCCCTCAGCCGAAAAGAGCACAATCAACAATATGTCTTTTAAGGTTAACAAGGGTGAAAACATCGCAATCGTCGGTGAAAACGGAGCAGGCAAAACCACTGCAATCAAGCTGCTCTGCGGTCTTTATTATCCCACGGAGGGCGATATTATGATTAACGGCAAAAGCAGCCGTGAATTTTCATCAGACAGCTATTTTGATTTGTTTTCAGCTGTTTTTCAGGATTATAATTTCCTGCCGATGACTATTGCCGAAAACATATGTGCAACCTCTGATTATGACAAAGAAAAGCTTTATTCTGCCTTTGAAAAAGCAGGGATAATAGACAAAATCAACAAACTTGACAAAAAAGAAAACACCTTTATGATTAAGGATGTTCACAAGGACGCTGTTGATTTTTCAGGCGGTGAAAAACAAAAATTATTGTTATCAAAGGCTATTTACAAAAATGCACCTGTGCTTATTCTGGATGAGCCTACCGCTGCGCTTGACCCCATTGCAGAAAACGAGCTTTATTTAAAATACAATGAAATGACAGATAATAAAATATCATTTTTCATTTCACACAGACTTTCGTCAACACGCTTCTGCGATAAAATCCTGTTTATCAAAGACGGCACAATTGCCGAAAGCGGAACACACGAGGAGCTTATGGCACTGAAGGGTGCTTACTACAGAATGTATCAAATCCAGAGCTATTATTATAAAGAGATGGGAGGCGATGCAGTATGAAAAAAATAAAAACAATTTTTTCTGCTTTTAAAGAAATGCACCGTCTTGAAAAAAGACTCATTCCAACCTGTGTGGTTGTTGCTGTAGTTATGGCTGTTATGCCTTTTGTGAATATTTGGTTCACATCAAAAATTATTGATTTACTTGATACAGGTGCTGAAGCAAAGGAACTGATAATCTATATTGCTTCAGCAATCGGTTTAAACCTTGTATTGTTTTTCCTTAATAACTTTTTCGGAGATATGTTTTATATGTTCCGTTCACTTATGTATAACAAGGAATTGCAAAGCATATCAAAAAAATTGTTTGAGGCAGAATATCAGCGGCTTGAAGACGGAGATTTCAAAGAGCTTGTTCACAAACATTCAGAAGCACAGGACAGAGTATTTTCTTCATTTGTACAGTTCGGCTGGATGATGCGTGACTTTATATCAGGAATGATAACTTTGGTAATATCTGTTATTATCATTATTCCTCTGTTCAAAATCGGTTTTACAAAAACAGGTGACACATATTTTGAAAAACCTGTTTTCCTGCTGACAATTTTCTGTTCCATTGCAGTAATGGTTGTTATCATTCTTGTTGTTGCATTAAAAATGAATAAAGCATGGTTTAAGGCATCCGACGAGTATTCACGGCTTGACCGTATGTTTTACTATTTTCTTAATATGTTTTCAGACTACAATACAGGTAAGGAAATCAGGCTTTATAAGGAGCAAAATCTGATTGAGCATACAGCAACGGATATACTATTGACAGACGGAGAAAAGCTGCTGAAAAAAGTATCTCTGAACAGTGCTAAATCAAGCTCTTTTATAGCTATTCTCGGTGCTGTAGTTGGTTTCGGAATTTACCTGTTTATCGGTGTGAAAGGCTTATACGGCTTATTTGGCATCGGCTCATTGGTTCTTTACTGCGGTTCATTTATGCAGATTATAAACGGAATTATGAAAATGGCGGCAACCTTTGGAAAAACCGAGGAAATGGTGCCCCTTGTGAATTATTATTTTGATATAATAAACACCAAAGATGAAATGACATACGGCAGCAAGGAGCTTGACAGTGACAAATTTGAAATAGAATTCAAAAATGTTTCTTTCAGGTATCCGGGTGCTGAAAATGATTCGCTGAAAAATATAAACATCAAAATTAATAACGGCGAACACCTTGCGGTTGTGGGCAGAAACGGCAGCGGCAAAACAACCTTTATTAAGCTGATGTGCAGGCTTTACGATGTTACAGAGGGTGAAATACGGATAAACGGCATCAACATCAAGGACTACACCGAGAACAGCATAAACAGGCTGTATTCCGTTGTTTTTCAGGATTTTCAGATGTTCTCACTCCCCCTTTCAGACAACATTTGCGCAGGCAAAAACTGTGACAGAGAAAAAATGCTTGACTGCCTCGAACAGGCAAATATCAAGGAGCGTGTATTAAATATGCCTGAGCAGGAGCAGACATATTTATATAAAAATGTGGACAAATCCGGCGTGGAAATATCGGGTGGAGAGGCACAAAAGCTTGCCCTTGCAAGAGCACTGTATAAGGACAGCCCCGTTGTCATTCTGGATGAGCCGACGGCTGCTCTTGACCCTGTGGCAGAAAATGAAATCTATAACCGATTCAATTCCTTTGTTGAAAATAAAACTGCAATCTATATTTCACACCGTCTTTCAAGCTGTGTATTCTGCAGCCGAATTGCTGTTTTTGACAATGCAGAATTAGTTGAAAAAGGCACGCATACGCAGTTATTGGAAAACAATGGAAAATATTCCGAGCTTTGGAATGCGCAGGCTCAATACTATATTTAGCACGATTTAATAAGCACATACGGCTGTTTTTTATCAGTCATATGTGCTTATTTTTGTAAAATCCGAACACGAATGTTAAATTTGGAACTTGACAGATACAAGATATAGGTGTATATTATTATATATCTTTTACATATTGTTATACATTTTTAACACGAAATATGTAAGATATTTATAAATTGCATTTAAACTGTACCTTTTCTGATGGTAAATTTCAAGAATTTTAAACAGAAGGAGGTGCTGTTAACTATGAGTAGTATTATCATTCCCATTATTATTGGCGTTGTTTGCGCCGTTATTTTTGGCATAATCGGTTTTGTTCTCGGTGGTGAATACCGCAGACGAACAAGTGAAAAGGAAATTGGCTCCGCTACACAGGAGGCAACAAAAATAATTAATAATGCTTTGTCTGAGGCTGAGTCAACCAAAAAGGCAAGACTTGTTGAGGCAAAGGATGAAATTCATAAGCTTCGTTCAGAGGCTGATAAGGATATACGCGAAAGAAGAGGCGAGATTCAAAAGCAGGAAGCCCGCTTAAATCAGCGTGAGGAATATCTTGACAAGCGTGCTGACTCGCTGGAAAGCAAGACAGAAGCGTTAAGCGAAAAGCAAAAGCAGCTTGATGAAAAACTACTTGAAATTGACGGCATTAAGAAAAGCCAGTTTGATATGCTTGAGCGTATCTCAGGACTGACTCAGGAGGAGGCAAAAAAGCATTTGCTTGCTACCCTTGAGGAACAGCTTGATACTGAAAAAAGCAAGCGCATTATGGAATATGAGCAGATGGTTAAGGACCAGAGCGAGGTTCTGGCACGTGAAATCATAGGCACTGCAATCCAGCGCTGTGCAGCAGACCACACTGCAGAAACCACGGTTTCCGTTGTAGCACTGCCGAATGATGAAATGAAAGGCAGAATTATCGGCAGAGAGGGCAGAAACATCCGCTCTATCGAAACCATTACAGGTGTTGAATTGATTATTGATGACACACCTGAAGCTATCACAATCAGCTCATTCGACCCTGTAAGACGTGAGATTGCAAGACTCACTGTTGAAAGACTCATTCAGGACGGACGTATTCATCCGACTAAAATTGAGGAATGCTTTGAAAAGAGCACAAGAGAGGTCAACGCAATCATTAAGCAGGAGGGCGAAAAGGCTGTACTTTCAGCCAACTGCGGTCAGATTCATCCTGAGCTTGTTAAGCTTATCGGTAAATTAAAATACCGTACATCATACGGTCAGAGTGTACTCAAGCACAGCCTTGAGGTATCATACATTGCAGGACTTATGGCTGCTGAAATCGGTGCAGACGAAAGACTTGCAAGAAGAGCCGGTCTTCTTCACGACATCGGTAAGGCACTTGACCACGAGATGGAAGGCTCACATATTGCCCTTGGTGTTGAGTTCGCAAGAAAGTATAAGGAAAACGAAAATGTTGTCCATGCTATTGCAGCTCACCACGGTGAAATTGAATGTAAAACAGTTGTTGCCTGTCTTGTTCAGGCAGCCGATGCAGTTTCAGCATCAAGACCCGGTGCAAGACGTGAAAATATTGAAAATTATATCAAGCGTCTGCAGCAGCTTGAGGAAATATCAACAAGCTTTGAGGGTGTTGAAAGAGCATATGCCATCCAGGCAGGTCGTGAG
>DKYL01000023.1:0-616 GCA_002493325.1 Ruminococcaceae bacterium UBA7101 | reverse complement strand
TCGTGAGGTCAGAGTTATGGTTAAGCCTAATGTTATTGACGACTCAAGAATGCCGTATGTTGCACATATGATTGCTAAAAAGATTGAAAGCGAAATGGAATACCCGGGACAGATTAAGGTTAACATTATTCGTGAATCAAGAGCAAGCGACATTGCAAAATAAACCAAAAAGCCGACTTCTGTCGGCTTTTTTTATAACAGCTTTAACATTTTGGGAGGTTAAAATTTTATGATAAAACATATTGTATGCTTTAAGTTAAAAGACAACAGTGAGGAAAACTGTACAAAAACTGCCGATATTTTAAAGTCAATGAAAGGCAATGTTCCTACTCTGCTTGACATCGAGGTCGGCGTGGATTTTCTTCATTCACAGCGTTCATATGACATCATTCTCCAGGTTACACTTGAAAGTGAGGATAAGCTTGAAGAATATCAGAATGATGCTTACCACTGTGACGTGGTAAAAAAGCATATGCATTCCGTTATGGAAAGCTCTGTGGCTGTTGATTATATATTATAACGCTTACAAAACTCTTCGGATAATATTTCCCGAAGAGTTTTATTTTTGCATTTTTTTAAAATTTTACTACAATCTCTGACAAAAAATTTATGGATT
>DKYL01000024.1 GCA_002493325.1 Ruminococcaceae bacterium UBA7101 | reverse complement strand
CAACGTCTGCCAGCGTGTAGAATTCGTAATTTGACTTTTTCTACACGCTGAGCAGTATGGAATGAACCATACTGCTTCTTTTAATATATCTTGTTTTATTTTACAAATTCCTCTGCAACTTTAACAATGTTTTCAGCACTGAGTCCGAACTGCTTGAGCAAATCAAGAGCAGGACCGGAATGTCCAAATTCATCATTAACGCCAATTCTCTTGACAGGTGTAGGGCATTTTTCACTCAGGCATGAGCAAACAGCCTCACCAAGACCACCGATGATATTATGTTCCTCAACGGTGATAACCTTGCCTGTTTTCTTTGCAGATGCGATAACAAGCTCCTCGTCAAGGGGTTTGATTGTTGCAATGTTGATGATTTCAGCACTGATGCCTTTATCTGCAAGCACCTTGCCTGCCTCAATTGCCTCTGCAACCATAAGACCATTTGCTATGATTGTTACATCTGTACCCTCTGCGATAACCTCACCCTTGCCGATTTCAAATTTATAATCGTCACCATGGAATACAGGAACGGCAAGTCTGCCGAATCTCAAATAAACAGGACCCTCGTAGTTATATGCTGCTTTAACTGCCTGCTTTGCTTCAACATCGTCAGCAGGGCAGATGACCACCATACCCGGTATTGCTCTCATAAGAGCAAAATCCTCACAGCACTGGTGAGATGCACCGTCTTCACCAACAGAAATACCTGCGTGTGTAGCGCCGATTTTAACATTAAGGTGTGGATAGCCGATTGTGTTTCTGACCTGTTCAAAGGCTCTGCCTGCAGCAAACATTGCAAAGCTTGATGCAAACGGAACAAGACCCATTGTGCTCATACCTGCAGCAACGCAAATCATATTTGCCTCTGCAATACCGCAGTTGATATGTCTTTCGGGAAAATCCTTTTTGAATATACCTGTTTTTGTTGCTGCTGAAAGGTCAGCGTCAAGAACAACTAATTTTTCTGCACCCTCCTGTGCCAGCTCCTTAAGGGCATTGCCGTAGCTGTCACGGGTAGCAATCTTCTTAATATCAGCCATTTTTACGCCTCCTCTATCTCTGCAAGTGCAGCTCTAAGCTCTGCCATAGCAATGTTGTATTCTTCCTCGTTAGGTGCTTTGCCGTGCCAGCCGCACTCATTTTCCATAAAGGATACACCCTTACCCTTAACGGTTTTCATAATGATAGCGAAAGGCTTTTCAGACTTGTGGAAAGCATCAAATGCCTTTTCAAGCTCGTCAAAATCATTGCCGTTAATTGTAATATAGTCAAAGCCGAAAGCCTCTAATTTCTTATCAATCGGCTCTGCGGTCATTACCTCGTCAGTAGTTCCGTCAATCTGCAGTCCATTGCAGTCAATGATTACACAAAGATTGTCAAGCTTATACTGGTTGGCAAACATAAGTGCTTCCCAAACCTGACCCTCTTCAATTTCACCGTCACCAAGGAGGGTGTAGATGTTGATGTCATTTTTACCTATGTATTTTGCACCCTTAGCCATACCGACAGCAGTGCTGATACCCTGACCCAGTGAGCCTGTTGACATATCAATACCGGGAACAGTATTCATATTAGGATGACCCTGAAGGTAGGAATCAATGTGTCTTAAGGTCGGCAAATCTTCAACAGGGAAAAAGCCCTTATAAGCCAGCGCACTGTAAAGACCCGGTGCACAGTGACCCTTTGAAAGGACAAATCTGTCACGATTTTCATCCTTAGGATTCTTTGCGTCAACCCTCATCTCTTTAAAATAGAGGTATGCAAAGACATCTGCTGATGAAAGGCTTCCGCCGGGATGACCTGCTTTTGCGCCGTAGGTGCTTTCGATAATTCCCATTCTGATTTTTGCAGCATAGGAGGAAAGCATTTTCTTTGTTTCCATTTCCATAGTATATTCTCCTATATATAAATATTAATCAACCTGCGTGTAGAAGGTGTCAAGAACAGTTTCAAGTGTCAGCTCCTCGTCGGGATAGAACTCTGCATAAACATAGTCTGCATAGTCTGTTCTTTCGCTTTCCTTCATTTCACCCTGCAGTGTTTCGGTTTCAAAATCTCTGACACCCTTTGAAACAAGCAGTGATGCAAGATATGTGACGTTTGATAAATCCAGATTGGTTGTGCTGTAATCAGCAGCAGTATTATAAAGTCTGCTTACAATGCTGAAATCGTTCAGCACGGCAGGAACAAGCTGGTTTGCAAAAGCCTTTATATACTGTGTCTGACGGGCTGTTCTGTTGAGCGATGCGTCAATCGTCTGCATATCTCTCTGTCTTACATAGCTTTCGGTTAAGTTGCCTGTAAGGTGAACCTTGTCGCCGACTTTTATACCAAGATTTTCAAAATTATAAAGGGATTCAACAGTAACACCGCCGATAGCGTCATTGATAGGTGCTATACCGTCAAGGTCAAGCACGAAATATTTGTTAATCGGCACGTTATAAAGAATACGTGATATGGATGTTGTAACATTGTTTGCAGATGATGCTTTGCCGTCACCGTATGCAAAGCTTAAACAAAGCTGCATATTTTCATTTCTCAGGAAAATATTGTTTTCACTGTATAAATCAACGTCAACCATTGTGTCACGGGGAATGGATATTGCCTTGGCTCTTCCTGTTTTTGTATCGATGGTCAGCACAATGTCAGCATCAGCCTGTCCTGCAGTGCCGATGGCGTCACCCGCGCCAAGCTCTCTTTTATCTACACCAATAAAAGCAATGGCAACAACATCCTTGTTATAAACATATTTATGACCTTCGTGCTCTATTACTTCCTCATAATTGGTTTGGGTTGTAACATTTGTAAAGCTGTTTTTACCCTTTTGCTCAATAAAGAGGAATGTACCCACAATGCCTATTACAACAACAAGCAGCAGCACCAAAAAAGCAATTGCAATTTTTGCTGCAGTCGGCAGCTTTTGTTTTTTCTTTTTACGGTGCGAATGGCTGTGGTGCTTATGATGTTCTGAATGATGACTGCCTGAAGAATGGTGATGGCTGTGATGGTGATGACCGCTTGAATGGCGGTGCTTATCCTCCTCATTCAAAGTAAGAGAGGGAGTACCATCTGTATTGTTTGTTGATTTAACAGTGTTTTCAGGATTGCTTAAATCATCTGTATTATTTAAAATGTCAAGCTCTAAATCATCATTTAAGTTTGGATCAATAGGTTTGTTCATCTTTTACTAATACTCCACATACAAGGTACCTGCTGCTTTTCTGGTTTGTAATACAGGTTGAAAGCACAACAATTTTGCTGTCTTCGTTCACTTCCTTATCAAGCTCTGTTCTTACATTTTTTAAAGCAGAGGACGGATTTAAAATATATTGTTCAAATTCCAGAAACTGAACGGTGTCTGCAAAGTTAAAGGAATTCATAATGTGACGGTCGTCATATTTAAAGGCTGAAATTATCTGATAGGTCAGTTTCTTTTCAGGTGTGTAAATATAGAAATAAGGATGACTGTTGAAGAAATCCTCTTTTTCAAATCTGTGCAGGGTAGTGAAGAATGTGTCACCATAACCGTTGTGACCGTAAATAACGGTTACTCTGTCATTAAAGGTTTTTGTGTTGACTGATTCGGTATATACTGCACCGCTTGCCGACCAGCTTTTATCCTCTGCAGTGTGTCTAAGATAAAATTCATCATCTGTTGCACTTTGCACAATAGGATGGTCAACATTTGTATCATCAACCTTGATATAGGCATAAATCTCATTATTGGCAGACTGGAGAGAATCAAAATCAATTGGATTTTCAATTTTTTGCTGCGTTTCACTCACGGTTGTGGGGGCAGTTGTGCTGCTGGGCGGTTCATTTATATGCTTGTCATAAATCTGAATGCCAAAATAAACGCCGCAGAAAATCAACGCAAATACGATTAAGAATATTATGATAAGCTTTGCAGTTTTCTTTTTCTTATCCTCGTTATAATATTCCTGAAATTCTTCGTCTTTATTATTTTCGTTTTTGTTCATATTTTCATCCGATTGCATAAAATCACCTGATACACTAAAAAGACCTGTTTACCATAAAGGCAAACAGGCTTTATTTTTATTATTAATTATTCAGCGTCTCTTTTCTTAGTAGCTGAAAGAACTGCAATACCTGCACCTGCAACAGCAATGCTGCCGGCAATTACTGTTGTAGCAATACCGGTTCCTGGTGACTTAGAAGAATCATTCTTCTTTGTCGGACCAGCTGTAGTTGTTGTGTCAAACTTAACCTTAACATCTACGATTACCTTGCCGTTGTCAAAATCCATTTTAGCATCATCATTTATAAATGTGATGGTGTAAGTGCCGTCAGAATTTTCAACTGCTGTGAAGTCAGTGCCTTCAACATAACCGAGCTCTGTAAGGTTGTTAGTCCAACCTACAACTGTTCCTTCACCTGTGTATTCAAAAGTGATTTTGCTGTCATCATTAGGATCAGGTGTATAAGTAACATCAGTGGTATTGGTAGAACCGTTAACTGTTGTTGTTGGACCCTTCTGTGTAGCTGTTGTTGCTGTTGGGCTTGGAGCTGCCATTGCAGGAATTACTGATACTGCAAATGCAGATACAGCCATAACTGCAGCAAGCATTACTGATAAAAACTTTTTCATAATAACACCTCAAAATATAATTTTAGTATTAAACATTTAAGACAGCTAAATTATATCACTTATACTTGAATTTGTAAAGTCCTTTTTGCTGATATTTTCAATAAAATTTTAATATACTATAGGTTGTGTATTAAAATGAAAAAACAACAGAATATGCGAATTTGTTTCTGCTTTATCAGCTTAATTTTGCCTTGCCTGTGCAGAGTTCGTAGTATCTTCCCTTCAATTCAAGAAGATCACTGTGGCTGCCGCGTTCAATAATTTCACCGTTTTCAAGCACCATAATTGCATTTGAATTTCTGACGGTTGACAGTCTGTGTGCAATTACAAAAACAGTTCTGCCAATCATCAATCTGTCCATACCGTGCTCGATATGCAGCTCTGTTCTGGTGTCGATTGAGCTTGTGGCTTCATCAAGAATCATAACGGGCGGGTCTGCAACAGCGGCTCTTGCAATGGCAAGAAGCTGGCGCTGTCCCTGTGAAAGGTTGCCGCCGTCACCTGTTATAACCGTGTTGTAGCTCTCGGGCAGACGTCTGATGAATGAGTGTGCCGATGCAAGCTTGGCTGCCTCAATACATTCCTCATCAGTAGCATCAAGTCTTCCGTATCGGATGTTGTCCATAATGGTTCCCGTGAACATATGTGTATCCTGCAAAACAATTGCAAGGCTTCTTCTCAAATCATCCTTTTTAATACGTTTGATGTCAATGCCGTCATAGGTGATTGTTCCGTCCTGTATATCATAAAAACGGTTAATAAGGTTTGTTATGGTGGTTTTGCCTGCACCTGTCGAGCCTACAAAGGCAATCTTCTGTCCCGGATTCGCATACAGGTTAATGTTTTTAAGAACCTGTTTTTCGGGAACATATCCGAAATCGACATTTTCAAAAACAACTCTGCCTTCAACAGGTATTTTTTTGTTGCCGTCAAGCCAGAACCATTTTTTGCCCTCAGCTGTTTTTTCTTCACTGAGAGTTACAGTGCCGTTATCAACTTCTCTTTCCATATCCATTATTTCAAACACACGCTCAGCACCTGCAAGAGCAGAAAAAATATTATTCATCTGGTTCATTATCTGGTCAATCGGCTGTCTGAATTGTTTTGTATAGCTCAGGAAAGTAAAGAATGTGCCCACATCAAGAGAGCTTACAAGAACAAGTATTCCGCCGGAAAGTGCAATTGTTGCATAAAGTGCGTTGTTGATACCTGTTGAGCAAGGTCCCATAATACCTGAATAAAAGTTGGCATTTGTTGCAACCTTACGGTATTTTTCGTTAAGTCCGTCAAATTCGGTGTTAGCCTCAGCCTCGTGATTGAATACCTTAACAATTTTCATACCTTCAATGGTTTCTTCAATATTTCCATTCATAGCACCAAGTGCTTCCTGCTGTGCAGTAAAGTATTTTTTTGTGTGCTTGGCAATGTTTATTGAGTTGAAAATCATAATTACAAGGAACACAAGTGCCACAATAAATAACTGCCATTTGAGTACAATCATCATAGTAACAATGCTGACAAATGTAAATATGGATGAAATAAACTGTGTTATTGTTTGCTCAAGCATCGTCTGAATGTTGTCAACATCGTTTGTAAAGCGGCTCATAATTTCGCCATGGGTTTTTGAGTCAAAATATTTCAACGGAAGTGTCTGCAAATGGTCAAACAAATCTTTTCTTATGATGTTAGTTGTTTTGTATGCTATTGAAACCATTATTTTTGACTGAATAAATGAAAACAGAGATGCACCAATATAAAAGGCAGAAACAATTGTAAGGTTGGTTGTGAGTAAACGAATACCCTCGTCAGCAAAATTGTTTGCCCTGATTGACTCCTCAACACCGTTTAAAATCGGTTTGAGCCAGTATGATGCACCTGTTGAGCACAGTGTGCTGAGTATTAACATCAATACAACTACAATCAAAAGGAGCTTGTTGCTGCCGATGTATTTTAAAATTCTTGATAAAGTCTTTTTTGTATTTTTGGGCTTCTGAGTCGCCTGTCCTCTGCCCGGAGGTCCCATAGGTGGCATTATTCAAGCACCCCCTTTTGCTGTGTTTTATAAATTTCCTGATAGATTTCATTGTTGGCAAGCAGATAATCATTATCGCCGATTGCATCAATTTTTCCGTCATCAAGAACAATGATTTCATCTGCATCCTTAACGGATGAAATTCGCTGAGCAATAATAATAACAGTTGTGTCCTTGAGCTTGGTGTAGAAGCTTTCTCTGATTTTAGCTTCTGTTGCTGTATCTACAGCACTTGTGGAGTCATCTAAAATCAGAATTTTAGGGCTTTTGATCATGGCTCTTGCAATACAAAGTCGCTGCTTTTGTCCGCCTGACAGATTCAGTCCGCCCTGAGAAAGGTCGGTGTCGTAACCATTCGGCTGTGCCATAATAAAGTCGTGCGCCTGGGCAGCCTTGCAGGCTTCAACAATTTCCTCGTCAGTTGCATCTGCTTTTCCCCAACGTATGTTATCTTTGATTGTGCCGCTGAACAGAACATTTTTCTGAAGCACAACACCTGTTAATTCACGCAGTGCGGCAAGGTCATATTTCCTTACATCAACACCGTCAATCAGAATTTCGCCGTCGCTTACATCATAAAGACGGGGGATGAGATTGACAAGCGAGGATTTACCGCATCCTGTTGAGCCGATAATACCCACTATGCTGCCCGGTTTTGCTTTGAAGTTGATGTTTTCAAGAATAAGCTCATTTGTATGATAGCCGAAATTAACATTTCTGAATTCAATTTCACCCTTCGGTTCCTGCGGAATAAAAGCGTTTTCAGGATTAACAATATCAATTTCCGTATCTAAAATTTCAACAACACGATCACCGCAGGCTTTTGCTCTTGTAAACTGAAGCAAAAACATAGAAACCATCATAATGTTCATTAATACCTGAATGATGTATGATGACAAAACAGATATTTCACCAATATCCATTCTGCCTGCAGCAGCATCGTTTGCACCCTTGTAGTAAATATAAACAATTACAACATTCATCATAAGCATCAGAACAGGCATGAGCGTTACAATCAAGCCTGCAGCTTTTGAACCCTGCTTTGCAAGATCATCAGATGCCTTGTGAAATTTTTCCTTTTCCTTTTTTTCTCTTACGAATGCTTTAACAACTCTTATGCCGATAAGATTTTCCTGTACTACTCGGTTAACTGCATCAATTTTTTCCTGCATTTTCTGGAACATAGGGAAACCGAATTTCAGTACAAGAACAACGATAACTAAAATAATCGGCAGCATTACCAGAAGAATAACAGAAAGACGTGCGTTGATTGAAACTGCAAATATGGCAGAAACAATCAGAAGTGCAGGTGCACGAACAAGCATTCTCAGTGACATCATAACCGTGTTCTGAAGCATGGTTACATCGTTTGTCATTCTTGTAGTTAATGATGCGGTTGAAAATGTATCAATGTTTTTAAATGAAAATTCGCTTATTTTTGCATATAAATCTTTTCTTAAGCGGTATGAGAATTTCTGGCTTGCAGCCGATGAGGTTTTCATTGTTGCAAGTCCGCCTAACAGTCCTAAAATTGCAAGAGCAAACATTATCAGTCCTGTTTTTATTACGTAGGCTTTAAGGTCACCGTCATTTGTGTCAGCATTTGAAACATTTGTATAAATCATATTTGCAATTGACGGCAATGCCAGCTCGCATATTGCTTCAATAATCATACCCGAGGCACTTATGATTGCAAGTCCCCATAAGCCTTTCATATATTTGGCAAGTTTTTTTATCATTCGTTTTCACTCCTTTCAAGTATGTTGCTTATTGCTTTGTCAAGCATATCACTGAGTGCATCTGATTCATCTGACGTAAAGCCGCGGCAGAGCTGTGCTTCAAGCTCATCCATTCTTTTTCTGATGTTGTCAGGTGCTTTTTTTGCCTTTTCGGTAGGGTAAAGGCAAGTAATTCGGGCATCGTTTTTGTCCTGCCTTTTCACGATAAAGCCTGCTTTTTCCATTCTTTTAACAGATACGCTTGCAGTTGCAGTCGAAACCTCCAGCTTTTCGGCAAGTTTGCTGAGTGTAATTCCCTCTTGCTCGACAATCAGAATAATAATATCCTGCTGTCCTGAAAATAATCCCTGCTCAGCCGCCGCCTCATTAAACTTTTGACGTATCAGCCGTGACAGGCACATTATTCTCGGTCCGATTGTGCCTCTTGGCGGAGGTGCATTATGTTTTTTAAATCCCATAAATTCAAACTCCTGCAATTCATTTAGTCGACTAAACTTAGTCGGCTAAGGTATTATAGCATTTAATTATAAAATGTCAAGATAAAGGTTGTAAACTATTTATGAATGTGGTAGAATATTCAATTGCGAAACTGGCTTTTAATATATTAATAGGTATATGACTATGAATTTATATGATATCAACACTGTAAAGAGAATATTGTCAAAGCACGGCTTCACCTTTTCAAAGGCACTGGGTCAGAATTTTTTGATTAATCCCGATGTCTGCCCTGCTATGGCGAACAGCTTGTGTGCTGAAGGGAAAATCGGAGTTATTGAAATAGGACCGGGTCTCGGAGTTCTGACAAAAGAGCTTTGCCGTGTTGCTGAAAGGGTTGTAAGCATTGAGCTTGACAAAAGACTACTTCCCGTTCTTGGCGAAACCCTGGCGGACTGCAGCAATCTTGAAATTGTTAATGCTGATGTTATGGAGCTTGATTTAAAGCATCTCATCAGTGAAAAATTCAGTGACTGTGATTCGGTTAAAGTATGTGCAAATCTGCCGTATTATATTACATCTCCTATAATTATGATGCTGCTTGAAAGCGAGCTGCCTGTTGACGAAATTGTTGTTATGGTGCAGAAGGAAGCAGGTGAAAGACTTTGTGCAGAGGTTGGCACAAGGGGGGCAGGTGCAGTTACCGTTGCAGTGAATTATTATGCTGAAAGTGAAATCCTTTTTGATGTTATGCGTGACAGCTTTGTACCAAGTCCAAAGGTTGACAGTGTTGTTATCAGACTGAAAGTAAGGAGTCATCAGCCTTTTGATATTAAAGACAAAAGGAAATTTTTTTCAACAGTAAGATGTGCCTTTTCACAAAGACGCAAAACGGCTCTTAACAGTATTTCAAATACAATGGGTGTTTCAAAAGCAGATGCGGCTGCCGTTTTTGAGCGCCTTGGTATTGAACCGAATGTCAGAGCGGAAAAGCTGAGTATGGAGGATTTTGTTAAAATTTCCGAATTGATTTAGATTGATTTGAGGTGATATTCCAATATGAAGGATAATAAACAGGTTTTTGAAAGCTACAGTGTACCAAAGGCAGTTGCCACAATGACAGTGCCAAGTATGCTCGGTATGCTTATCAATGTTGTATATAATCTTGCTGATACTTTTTTTGTAGGGCAGACGGGTGACAGCAATCAGGTTGCCGCCGTAAGCGTGTCAATGCCGTTGTTTTTAATGTTTATAGCTGTCGGCAATCTTTTCGGTGTGGGCGGATGTGCTTTCATCAGCCGTTCGCTTGGAGAGGGCAGACAGGACAGGGTTAAGAAAATCAGCAGTTTCTGTATTTATACTTCCGTGCTTGTTGGTATAATCTTAGGTGCTGTCTATATGATTTTTAAAAGACCGCTGCTTTATCTGGTAGGTGCCAGTGATAATACAATCGGTTTTGCTGTCGATTATTTGAAATGGGTTGCAATCGGTTCTCCGTTTGTAGTAACTGCAATTACCGTGTGCAATCTTGTGCGTGGCGAGGGTGCTGCAAAAACATCTATGTTCGGCAGTATTCTCGGTCAGGTTGTAAATATTGTTTTAGACCCTATTTTTATTCTTTCGGGCGGTGATAAGCTGTTCGGTATCCATATACCCTTTGGTCTTGGCTTGGGAGTTGCAGGTGCGGCAATAGCCACTGTAATCGGAAATATCTGTTCAGTTCTTTTCTTTTTGATTTATTTTTTGAAGGGAAAAAGCATTCTCAGTATTTCTCCCAAACGCTGCACCTTTAAAAACGGTATAGCTAAGGGTGTAATCAATGTCGGTCTGCCTGCAAGCCTTAACAATCTGTTGATGAGCCTTTCAAATATAATTGTTAATATAGTGCTCGTTTCCTATGGCGATAACGCTGTTGCGGCAATGGGTGTTGCTATGAAAGCCAATATGCTTGTTGTAATGCTGCAGATTGGTTTGGGTCAGGGTGTACAGCCGTTAATCGGTTATTGCTATGGTGCACGAAATTATGACAGAATGAAAAAATGCCTGCGTTTCAGTATGGCAAGTAATGTAATTATAGGAACGGTTATGACACTGTTCTATGTAGTATTTAAAGAAAATGTTATCGGTATGTTCATTGATGACGCACAGGTTGTTGAGCTCGGTGTTAAAATGCTGATTGCGCTTATGAGCCCGGGACCGATTATCGGTATAATGTTTGTTCTCAACTTCTCCTTCCAGGGAATGGGCAAGGGATTCCAGAGTCTGATTCTTTCGGTTGGAAGACAGGGCTTGATTTATATTCCGCTTTTGTTTATACTAAATGCTGTTGTCGGACTTGACGGTATTATCTGGGCACAGGCAAGTGCGGATTATGCCTGCGTTGTAATGAGCCTTATTATGTGGTTTGTTGTTAAAAAGGGCATTAAAAAGCAGGCACAGATGAAGCGTGTCTGATTGTTAGATTGATAGAAGGTTTGGTGGTAGGATGAAGGTAGAAAAAATGAATAAAGACAGGGCAGAGGAAATGAAAAAACTTATTTCACCCAGCCTGCTGACGCATCCTCATTTTATGTTTTATTGCCCTGCAAAGTCAAAAAGGGCTGATTTTATAGATGATTTTTTAAGCTATTATTTGTTCAATTGGGCAGATAAGGGGCAATTGTATGTTTCCCCTAATGTTAAAATCATGGCTTCAATTGTGGGTAAAAAGAAATTTGAGTATAAGTTTTCGGGCAAAAATTCATTTAAATTGAAAATGAACAAAAACGCATCAAGAATTTTTGTTCAGCGAAAAAATGTTGACCATATCACACGAATTATTGTACCCGATAAAATTGATGCAAGAGTGCTTACGCTGTATGGCAAAGCAAGCGGAGCAGAGGATGATCTCAGAAGCCTGATTTGCGAAATTGAATCCATTGCCAAAAAAGAGGGCTTTGCAGTCGTGTATGAAACCTTTTCACGTCGCCTTATTGAGTTTATGGAGTCAATGGGCTTTGAAATCGCTTATCAGAAGCCATTTCTCGGTACACAGTTTTATCAGACGCTTATGATTTATAATGTTAAAATGAAATAGCAAAGTACCCTGCAAACTGATGTTTGCAGGGTACTTTTATTTAATCAGATATTTGGTTTTTTAAAAATATGCTGTTCTCCAGCTGATATTGTTCCTGTTCTTCTTTTGTTATAACAATTCTTTTGTCCCCGCCGTCAGGATTGATGATCAAATTACCGTCAATATCCCAGTAACAGCCAAGCGCCCAATAAAGGTGCTCGCCGTCGGCTGTTATAATTTCGTATATATTGTCAGTATATTCAACATCTTCTTCAATATCTGTATTAAAGCAAACAAGACAGCCGCCTTTATTTAAATATGCATTCATGCTGTAAAACATTTTGCCGTTTTCACCACTATAGCGACCACGAAAATCATCGTGGCTTGAGCGATAGGCTGTACCGTTTTCATCATACAGAACAACATCGTGTTCACAATCATACTCATTTCCGAAAATATCGAAATAACGGATTTCCTCCTGTTCGGCATCTTCTTGCGTATTGCCTGTGATGTATGACATATCTACTTTAATTTGATGCAGATTATAAAGTGACAAACCAAAAGCGGTGCCGGAAAAGCAAAAAAGCAGCAGTATTATGGTTATAATGGTGAAAATTGTAACCTTATTCGGATGGTTTTGACTGTACTTATTAATAATCGCTTTTTTAACAGTGTTTCTGTAAATAACATAAAGCAAAAGCGTTACAACAACCGCAATGATAAACGGAAGTAACAAAATATCAATAATAGCTCTGAGACTGTACATAAATCAATTATAATTCTGCAATCAGCTCAACCTCGCAAAGAACGCCCTTGGGCAAATCCTTAACTGCCACACAGGAGCGTGCCGGCTTTGATGTGAAGTATGTGCCGTAAATTTCATTGAACTTTGCAAAGTCATTCATATCTGCTAAAAAGCAAACGGTCTTGACTACCTTATCCATTGTTGTGCCTGCTGCCTCAACAACTGCCTTGAGGTTTTCACAAACCTGTGTTGTCTGCTCCTCAATGGTTTTAGCCTCAACCTCATTGGTTGCAGGATTGATTGCAATTTGACCGGAAGTGAAAAGAAGTCCGTTCACCTTAACTGCCTGTGAGTAAGGTCCGATTGCGTTTGGTGCGTTATTCGTGCTTACATATTCCATAATATTATATCCTTTCTCAATGTTTTTCCTTTAGTCGCAGACCTCAAAGCCTGCTGCCTTCAATGCCTGTTTAATCTGCACAATGTGCTGATAATTTCTTGTTTCAACACCAATCTGCAGATAGCAGTCGGTAATGTTCATATCAAGGTCAGTGCTGTCATAGTTTACGGAAACTACGTTAGCACCCTGCTCTGCAATAATCTGGCTTACACCTGATAACTGACCCGGCTTGTCAGAAAGAGCAATCGTAATATTTGCAGTTCTGCCGCCCATTTTAAGACCACGCTCTATTACACGTGAAAGAATGGTAACATCAATATTACCGCCTGATACAAGACAGCAAACCTTTTTGCCCTTGATGTCAGGGATTTTGCCATTCATAACAGCAGCCACAGGCACAGCACCTGCACCCTCGCTGATAAGCTTCTGCTGTTCCATAAGTGTTAAAATAGCAAGCGCAATTTCATCATCACTGACTGTAACAATGCCGTCCACATATTTCTGTGTCAGCTCAAAGGTTAAATCGCCGGGAGTTTTAACGGCAATACCATCGGCAATAGTCTGAACTTTTGCAAGGGTTTCAATCTCACCGTCAACGATAGATTTTTCCATTGACGGAGCACCTGATGCCTGAACACCGTATACCTTGCAGTTCGGGTTAATCTGTTTGATGGTGTATGCCACACCTGCAATCAGTCCGCCGCCGCCGATAGGTACTACAACAGCGTCAACATCAGGGAGCTGTTCGAGTATCTCAAGTCCGATTGTGCCCTGTCCTGCAATAACGTCGGGGTCATTGAACGGGTGAATAAATACATAGCCTTTTTCATCCTTGAGCTCAAGGGCTTTGTTGTAGGCATCGTCATACACGCCCTTAACCATACAAACCTCTGCGCCATATTTTTTGGTAGCCTCAACCTTGCTGATTGGTGCACCGTCGGGCAGACATATTAAGGATTTAATACCGTTTTTAGTAGCGGCAAGGGCAACACCCTGTGCGTGGTTGCCTGCCGAGCAGGCAATAACACCCCTTGCTTTTTCTTCATCGCTTAACTGGCTTATTTTGAAATATGAGCCGCGGATTTTGAATGAGCCTGTTATCTGCAGGTTCTCTGTTTTTAAATATATATCTGCATCAGGGCAAAGGTTTTTCGCTAAAATCATATCGGTTTTTCTTACAACCTCGCCTAAAACTCTTTTTGCAGAATATACTCTGTCAAGGGTTAACATTGCTTTTGTTTCCTCCGAATTACCAAGTGAATTTACAATCGGCATAGCTGATTTCGCCGTCGCTGTCGGCATAAATAGTTAATAGCTGATTTTGACTATTAATATAATAAAACTGATATTGCACGCTGTCAATACCATTTTCACCTGTTCCGATTTGTTTTGTGTCGGAGCTGTGCAGGCTCAGTTCATCATTATACAAATTACTGATGCTGTCAGCAAGCTTTTTAGCGTTTTCTTCAGCAAGCTTTTCACATTCGTCGTTACGCTCGTTGGCATAAACAACATCTGCCTCACGGTTATACTTGTATACAAATTTTCCGTATTCCAAATCACCGCTTATTTCGGCTTCTTCCTTGCTGCCCAAGGTGCTGATTACAGTTGCTTTCAGCGCATTTCCTTTTTTGCTGTCGCTTTTTGGCTTTGCAGTTGTTTTTTCTACAATCGGCTCAGTTGCAGCTTCTGTGACTGATACAGACTGCGGCTCTGTTGTATTTGTGTTTTCTTCTGCCATTTCCTTGCCGCAGGCAGCAAAGACCATGCAAAGTGAAAATGCCAATATCAATGTAATTGCTTTTTTCATATTAAAACCTCTATCCTTTCATCAATTGTCATTGAATCGGGTGTGACAATGCAGTCAACTGCAATGATTTCCACACCGCTTTCATAGGCTCTTTTCAGCTCCTCGGCAAAGGCTGGGTCACGCTCTTGGTTTGGTGTAAAGCATTTGCAGCCCTTCATCTGAATTACAAAAATGGCTGCTGCCCGATAGCCTTCCTCTTTCGCCTTTATCAGCTCACCAAGATGCTTTCTTCCTCTTTCCGTCGGTGCATCAGGGAATTTTGCAGTGCCGTCAACCTCAAGTGTAACCCCTTTAACCTCAGCATACATTTTTTCCTTTTCATTTTCTATGTAAAAATCAAGGCGGGAGTCACCGTATTTTGCTTCAGGCTTTATAAAAGTCGGATTTTCAAGCAACCCACCTGTTTTCAGCCATTCGCCCACTGCCTTGTTGGGACTTTGTGAATCCATATTAACCAGCATATTCCCTTTGTATACTGCTACTAAATCATATTGGGTTTTACGCAGGGGATTACTGCTTTTCTCCAAAAACACAGCAGCATTGGGTGTTAACAGCTCCCTGCACCTGCCTGTGTTTTTTACGTGAACAGTATGCTCCTCACCATCAATTTCAACCTGTGCAATAAATCTGTTGGGGCGGCTTAAAAACCTGCCCTCTTTTATATTATCATATTTCATACTAATTAGATTAAGTCAAATCTTTGAAACTGTCAAGAATAAATTATCTGTGCTCTAAAAAATATTTAAAATTGTGCATTGAACAGTATACAGTGTAGTATTATACTTTTTCTAAAGACAGGAGGAAGGCTTATGAATCATAATGAAACAGTCAAAGCAAAAAAGAAAATCAGTGTCAGGTCAATCTGTTTTACGGCAGTGATGGCGGCATTGATTTTTGTGTTCACCTTTACGTTTAAAATACCTTTGGGAAATGGTTATACACATTTGGGTGATGCAATCATCTTTTTGTCAATCCCACTGCTCGGCTCAAAAAAATCCTGCCTTGCAGCAGGTATCGGTGCAGCCCTTGCAGATATTATAGGGGGCTATACCATATGGGCACCGCCAACCTTTTTCATTAAGCTTTTGTTGGTTTTGATCTGCGGACTTTTTGCAGAAAAGTTGATGAAAAATAAATTCTTCGGCTACATTATCGGTGCTGTTTTGGGCGGTGCATTTCAGATTGCAGCTTACACACTTGTTAAGGTTGTTATGTTTGACAAGGCATATGCATTGTCATCGCTGCCCACACTGGCAATACAGACAGCCGTGGGCATAGCGGTTGCACTGGTATTTATTGCAATATTCAATAAAACAAATGTTACTGCCAAGCTCAGAAAAATGGCAGAGTAAAGGAGATATAACGATGAAAAAAATTGATGCACATACACATATCGGCAATTTCGGCGGCTGGGCAGGCGTGTCATTTACCAAGGAAAAATTAATTGAGCAAATGAATGAGTATGAGATTGAAAAAACCTTTCTTTGCCCGTCTAATTTTCAGAATAATGACGATGTTGTTGAAGCGTTTCAGACCTATCCCGACAGGATTGTGCCTTTTGCATGGGTGAACCCTGCACTTGATAATGTTGAAAAAAAGCTTGATAAGTATATAAATCAGGAGGGCTTTAAGGGTATTAAAATGCAGCCGCTTTTCGACAGCTTTGTTGCCGATGACCCTGTGGTTTATCCTGTTATGGATTTTGCAAGGGAATATGATGTGCCTGTGTTTATTCATTGCGGTCATCCGCCCTTTTCACTGCCATGGAGCATTGCACTGCTTGCAGAGCAGTACCCTGATGTAAGAGTAACTATGATTCATATGGGTCACGGTCACGGCGTTTATATTGACGCATCCCTTAAAATGGCAAAGAGATATGATAATCTTTACCTTGAAATGAGCGGTATGCCAATGGGCAGCAAGATAAAAGAGGCATATGAAACTGTGGGCAGTGACAGAATTATGTTCGGTATTGATTCGCCGTTTCATCATCCTACAGTGGAGATTCAGAAAGTGCTCAGCTGCGGACTTGACGAGAAGGCGCAGGAAGATGTTTTCTATAACAATGCCAAAAAGCTGCTCAGATTATAATTGCTTGAAAATAATAAACCTCCGTAACATTGTGAACGGAGGTTTTTCATTATTTCCAAAGCTTTTTGTAAATATTCAGCAAATCATTTTTATCAATTTCTTTTATTGTATTTGACGGAGAGCCTGATGCCATTGCATCATCAGCCATTTTATCCATGACCTCAAAGAATTCATCCTTGTCAATTCCGTATTCCGCAAGGCTTGGTATTTCACAGATTTCGCAAAGCTGTGCACAGGCATCAATAAATTTTTTAGCTGCTGTTATATCATCCTCTTTTTCGGTGGCAGCACCGATTACCCTTGCCATATCGGCAAATCTGCTGTATGCTCCGTCATAAACGTATTTGAAGCATTCTGTCATAAGCATTGCGTTGCTGATACCGTGAGGAACGTGGAACAACGCACCGATAGGTCTGCTCATTCCGTGAATGATTGTTACAGATGCGTTGTTAAAGGCAACGCCTGCCTCAAGTGCAGCAAGTGACATCTGCGCTCTTGCCTTAACATTCTGACCCTCGTTGTAGCAAATCGGAAGATATTTAAAAATCTTTTTGATTGCAGACAGTGCAAACTCGTCGGTAAGCGGTTGGGATTTTCTTGAGGTGTAAGCCTCTGCAGCGTGGCATAGTGCGTCAAGTCCTGTTGCAGCTGTTACGCTTTGCGGCGCTGTCAGTGTGAATGCAGGGTCGTCAATCGCCAAATCGGGCATAAGCACCGCACCCTTTAACAGCATTTTAATATCCTTTTCGGTGTTGGTTATGATGGTGAACTGTGTTGCCTCTGAGCCTGTGCCGCTTGTGGTCGGTATTGCAACCATAGGCGGTGTTGGAATTGTGATAACTTTTCCTAAATAATCATTGATAGAGCCACCATTTGTTGCAACAGCGCCGATTGCTTTCATCGCGTCAATCGGTGAGCCGCCGCCGACTGCAATCAAAAAGTCGCATTTGTTTGACTTAAAGCTGTCAACACCGCTGCTGATGATTATATCTGTCGGCTCGGAATTAACCTCGTCAAAAATAATATATTCAATGCTCAATGAGTCAAGTATGGTTGTTACCAGCTTAACATTGCCGAGTCTGACCATAAACTGGTCGGTAACAATTAAAGCCTTTTTGCCGAAGGCTGCTAAAAATTCCTTTGCATTTTCAAGTGCATTTTCGCCGTAGATAACCTTTGACGGCATAATGAATTGATTGCCCATTTCCTCTTTACCTCACTGTGACAAAAAATTAACAAATATATTTTAGTCCAAATACACAAAAAGTCAATAGTGATTTTATACAAAATGAACAATGACTGATATAAGACGAAAATGAAATTGTTAAATGTTTATTGTTATGTTATGTATTAGTTATTGTAAAAGCTTTATTTGTATTTTTTCAAAGCCGCTGTATTTTTGCAAAATATCTGCTGTTGAAATCTTGATATTATAGTCCATATATCATTGATATGAGGTTTAAACACAATATAGAGTTCATCTGTAAATTTAACAACTTCACCATTAAATCCCTTTTTAAATCGGTATACTCCATACATCGGATTATTTTCATTTTTATATCCGGAAACACCGCCAAAATCATAAATATCACAATTATTTTCAATTGCCCATTTAATCATTTCCCATTGAATCAGATATGTTGGCATATAATTTCTGTTCTTATCTGTACTGCCACCGTATAAAAACCATGTCTTGTTTCCATAAAGTATAGACATAGCTGCGGCGATTGGCTCGTTTTCATATTCCGCTATAAATATTTTGGCATGATTAGGACCAAAATTGTCAATTATTCTTTCATAGTAAGAAATATCATGTATGCAAAAATTGTCACGTTTGGCAGTATGCTTTAGGATTTTATAGAAAATGGGAATATCGCTTTTTTGTGCCTCTCGTACTTTCACATTTTTCCGTATTGCCAAGTTTATATTATATCTTGTTTTTGACTTGAATGATTTTAATAACATTTCAGGTGTTTTGCCTTTTATATCAAGTCTATAAACGAATTGGGGTTGAATTGTTTTGCTGTCGGTTTTTAATTTATAGCCCAATGATTTCATCATTTCTTTAAAATTATGATTGCTGTCTGAAATATCAGGATCCATTCTGAAGATAAAGGCATTGTATTTTTTTGCAATTTTTTTTACTTCTTCAGTCAGTTTTTCCAAGGCTTCCTTATTATTAAAATCACAAATAAAACCTCTTGGTGCATACATCATATATGAATTGAGCAGGGGGATTTTTTTCAACAGTACACTCATAGTTCCGATAATTTTTTCGTTATTTTCAACAACAAGCATTTCGTGTTTCCAATTTGCTTTTACCTCTTCCCATTGAGGTGACTGTAAATAATGACTTTTATTATTGGATTGCAAAAAATTATACAATTCTTTTGTTTTTGCTGTTTGTTCATTTGTCAACATATTCATCTCCTATACTTTGGTTTAGGTTAGTATACTTTTTTAAAGCATAGGTTTTTAATCTAAAAGCAATCAAAACAGCATATTTAATT
>DKYL01000015.1:11610-11944 GCA_002493325.1 Ruminococcaceae bacterium UBA7101 | reverse complement strand
TATTATTATAATACTAAATTAATATATTAAATTCAATATGCGGAGGAAATATTTTGAAAATTTTAGTTATTAATTGCGGAAGCTCCTCACTTAAATATCAGCTTATGGATATGACTGATGAGTCTGTTCTCTGCAAGGGTGCCATTGAGCGTATCGGTCTTGAAATCAAGGGCGGTGAAGAAAATGTTATTGTTAAGGTGAACGGTGAAAAGTTCACATATGATAAGGAATTACCAACACATACCGATGCATTTAATGAGGTTAAGTTCATTCTTTCTGAAGGTGAGCATAAGGTAATTGATTCTTTTGATGAGATTGATGCTATCGGTCATCG
>DKYL01000015.1:0-11327 GCA_002493325.1 Ruminococcaceae bacterium UBA7101 | reverse complement strand
GATTGATGCTATCGGTCATCGTTTCGTACAGGGCGGCGATAAGTATACAAAGAGTGTTCTTATTGATGCTGAGGTTGAAAAGGTTGTTGAGGAACTGTCACCCCTTGCACCTCTTCACAATCCTGCTAACCTCCAGGGCTATCGTGCCTGCAAGGATGTTGTGGGTGAGTCAGTGCCACAGGTTGCTGTTTTTGATACAGCCTTCCACAGCACTATGCCTGCCAAGGCTTTTATGTATGCTGTGCCTTATGAGTATTATGAAAAGTACGGTGTTCGACGCTACGGATTCCACGGTACATCACATAAGTTTGTTTCACACAGAGTTGCCGACAAAATGGGCGAAAATATCAAGGATTTAAAGATTATTACCTGCCACCTCGGCAACGGTTCATCCATTGCTGCTGTTAAGAACGGCAAGGTTGTTGATACATCAATGGGCTTTACTCCGCTTGACGGCTTTATGATGGGTACACGCTCAGGCGGTGTTGATCCTTCCGTTGTTACTTTCATTATGAAAAAGCTTGGCTTGACTCCTGATGAGATGGATGTTGTACTTAATAAGAAATCAGGTGTTAACGCTATTTCAGGTGTTTCCTCTGATGACAGAGATATCTGTGCTGCTCAGGCACGAGGTGATTCAAGAGCTATTCTTGCTCACGAGATGCAGGCATATGAAATTGCGAAGTATATCGGCTCATATGTTGCCGCAATGAACGGTGTTGATGCTATTGTGTTCACAGGCGGTATCGGTGAAAACGGTGTATGGCTTCGTTCAAAGATTTGTTCATATCTCGGTTATCTTGGTGTTGATATTAACGAGGCTGTTAATGAAAAGACACAGAAGGGTGCTGAGGCTGAGCTTACAGAGCCGACTGATAAGGTAAGAGTTTTCATTCTTGCTACTGATGAAGAGCTTACAATTGCACGTGATACTGCTGAGATTGTAGCCGCATTATAATTTTGTTATAGGTATATTTTTCATACAATTTCAAGAGAAGGAGGAGTTTTCAATGCCGGAGATTAAGTACGAAATCACAGAGCATCTTGGTGTTATTTCCGAAACCACAAGAGGCTGGACCAGAGAAGTAAATATGATTTCCTGGAACGGACGTGAGCCAAAGATTGATGTTCGTGACTGGTCACCCGATCACTCAAAAATGAGCAAGGGGCTTACATTCACCGTTGAAGAGGTTAAAGAACTTACAAAGCTTGTAGAAAAGCTTTAATAAAAGATTTTTAAGGGCAACTCTCTGTTGCCCTTAGACTTTTGTTTAAGCAGTTGACTTTTTCAGCAATATGAGTTAAATAACGATTTAAAATCGAGGTATATATATTATGGAATGGACTTCATTAAATGATTTAAGAGAAAAATATTTATCCTTTTTTGAAAGCAAGGGTCATCTCAGACTGCCAAGCTTTTCATTAGTGCCGAATGGGGATAAGAGCCTGCTTCTTATCAATTCAGGTATGGCACCGATGAAAAAATATTTCACAGGTGAGGTTACACCTCCGAGAAACAGAGTTACTACCTGTCAGAAGTGTATCCGTACTCCGGATATTGAAAATGTGGGCAAAACTGCACGTCACGGCACCTTCTTTGAAATGCTGGGCAATTTTTCATTCGGTGATTACTTTAAAAAAGAGGCTACTGCCTGGGCTTGGGAATTTTGCACCAAGGTGCTTGAAATGCCTGTTGATAAGCTTTATATCACCATTTATGAAAATGATGACGAGGCTTTTGAAATCTGGACAAAGCAGAACGGTGTTGCCCCTGACCATATTGTACGACTTGGTAAGGAAGATAATTTCTGGGAACACGGCTCAGGTCCCTGCGGTCCCTGCTCCGAAATTCATTTTGACCGCGGTGAAAAATACGGCTGCGGTAAGCCTGACTGCGGTCCCGGATGTGAGTGCGACAGATATGTTGAATTCTGGAACAATGTTTTCACCCAGTTTGATAATGACGGAAATAACAACTATACACCTCTTGATCATCCGAATATTGATACAGGTATGGGTCTTGAAAGACTTGCCTGCATAATGCAGGATGTTGACAACATCTTTGAGGTTGATACCGTTCAGAATATTATGAAAAAAATCAGCGGGATTGCCGGTGTTAAGTATCACGATGATGAAAAGAATGATGTTTCACTTCGTGTTATCACCGACCACATCCGTTCATCAACCTTTATGATTGGTGACGGTGTCATTCCGTCAAATAACGGCAGGGGTTATGTGCTTCGCCGTTTAATCAGACGTGCCTGCCGTCACGGCAGACTTTTAGGTGTTAACGAGCCGTTCCTTTATAAGGTTTGTGACACTGTAATTGCAGAAAACGAGGTTGCTTATCCTGAGCTTAAGGATAAGGCTGAGCTTATTAAAAAGGTTATTCTTGCTGAGGAAGAGAGCTTCGGCAAAACAATCGATGCAGGTCTTGCACTCCTTGATGAATATATTTCAAATATGGAGGGTAAGGTCTTCTCAGGTGAGGATGCATTTAAGCTTAATGATACCTATGGTTTCCCGCTTGATTTAACCAAGGATATTCTTGAGGAAAAGGGTATCACAGTTGATGAGGACAAGTTCAATGCTCTCCTTGCGAATCAGAAGGCTACTGCCCGTGCTGCTCGTAAGGACGCAGGTGCAGATGCATGGAAGGGCGAATCTGTTAAAATTAATGCTGACAAGACCGTATTTGTCGGCTATACAGATTTTGAATGTGATGCTAAAGTGCTTGCTATTGTCAACGGAGAAGGCGAGCTTGTTGATATGCTCGGAGCTGATGAGCAGGGTACGGTTGTTCTTGACAAGACACCTTTTTACGCTCTGTCAGGCGGACAGGTTGGTGACAGCGGCATTTTAAAGAACGGCAATGACAATGTGTTCCTTGTTGCTGACACAGCTAAAAATGCTGATGGCATTTATTTGCACAGCGGTAATGTTTCCAAGGGTATTATTTCAGTCGGTGACAGCATTCATGCAAGCCTTAATATCAACAGACGTAAAGCCATTATGAAAAATCATACTGCTGCTCATCTTCTTCAGGCAGCACTGCGTGAGGTACTCGGCACACATGTTGAGCAGGCAGGTCAGCTTGTTAATGAATATGAGGTGCGTTTTGACTTTACACACTTTAACCCAATGACGGCTGATGAGCTTGTTAAAACCGAAATGCTTGTCAATGAGTTCATTATGAAAACACAGTCTGTTACAATGCAGGAAATACCGATTGAAGAGGCTAAAAAAATGGGCGCTATGATGCTCTTTGGTGAAAAATACGGTGATGTTGTAAGAGTCGTTCAGGCAGGTGATTTCTCAACAGAATTCTGCGGCGGCACGCATGTTTCAAACAGCGGTGAGCTTGGTCTGTTCAAGATTATCTCAGAGGCTTCTGTTGCTGCAGGTGTTCGCAGAATTACTGCTGTTACAGGATTTGGTCTTATGAATTACCTTAATACAAATGAAGCACTTGTTAAGTGTGCTGCTGCTGTTCTCAAATCAAGTGATAATGATATTGAAAGCAAAATTTCATCCATTATTGCTGAGAATAAAGAAAAGGACAAGGAAATTCAGCGACTCAATGCTGAGCTTACAAAGCTCAAGAGTGCTGATATGTTTTCAAAGCCCGTTGATATTGATGGTCTTGAGATTTACACCGCCAAGGTTGAGGGCACAACACCTGATGCGCTGCGTTCAATGGGTGATGACCTTAAGGCAAAGGGCGATAATGTTGTTGCAGTTGTCGCAGGTGTAAATAGTGATAAGGCTAATCTTGTTGCTGTCTGCGGCAAAGAAGCCATTGCAAAGGGTGTTAAAGCAGGTGACCTTGTGCGTGAAATTGCCAAGCTGGCAGGCGGTGGCGGCGGCGGACGCCCCGATTCAGCCATGGCAGGTGCTAAGGATTTGTCTAAGCTTGACAGTGCAATCGCTGCAGTAGTGGATACAGTAAAATCTTTGATTAAATAACAGAGGTGTAAAAGATGTGCATATTTTGTGAAATAATTGCAGGCAATATTCCGTCAACCAAGGTTTATGAGGATGATATGATTTTAGCATTCAAGGATATCAATCCTGTTGCGCCTGTTCATATTATTGTTGTTCCTAAGGAGCATATTGAAAGTGCTGCCGATATCAATGAAAGCAACAGCAAATATGTTGCTCATATATTTGAAAAACTCCCTGAGATTGCAAAATCTCAGGGTATAGAGTCATACAGAATTATTAATAATTGCGGAGAAGATGCAGGTCAGACAGTTAAGCATCTGCACTTTCATCTTGTCGGTGGTGTGAAAATGGGAGAAAAAATAATATGAGTGATGCATATTATAATTTAAAAATTGCAGGAGTTGAGCGTCAGCTCAAGCGTTTTCCTGTGTCAGACAAGCTTGATATTGCCGCATTTATTTTATTTGGTGATGTTGAGCTTACAACAGCCTGCGCCAAAGCACTCCTCGAAAAGGTGCCTGAGTTTGACTATATCGTTACACCTGAGGCTAAGTCTATTCCCCTTGCCTATGAAATGAGCAGACAGTGCGGAAAAAAGTACATAGTTGCACGTAAAGCTGTTAAGGTTTATATGGATAACCCCATTGAGTATACCGTAAGAAGTATTACAACGCAGAAGGAGCAGACGCTTTATCTCGGTCACGAGGATGGCGATTTGCTCAAGGCTAAGCGTGTTCTTATTGTGGATGACGTAATCTCAACAGGTGAGAGCTTAAAGGCTGTTATCGGTCTTGTGGAAGCCTTTGGCGGCAATATTGTTGCTTCCTGTGCACCGCTTGCAGAAGGCGATGCTGCAGAGCGTGATGATATTGTTTTTCTTGAACAGCTTCCGCTCTTTTTCAAATAAAAGGTGTAATGATGAAAAAAATAATATGTATTCTTTTGTGTGCAGTTTCATTAATTATATCCCTTTGTGCTTGTTCAAATCATACTGTATATGAAGAAACGATTTCAATGTCTGCCAATGTTTCTGAAGAAATTAAAAATACTGACAAACTTGATTTAGATTTACCTGCTGATTTTGAACCATTTGAGTGCAATGGTGATTATTATTATTTTGATGATAATGAAGTGCAAAATCAAAATGGTTTAGTATTTAAAGAAATACAGTTAAGAAATGATCCACACGGCAGAAGTAATAAGTTAGTTTACTGCTTCAACGGTGAGGAAAAAATACTGATTCAAACTGACATGCCGGATGTTTATTTTGATATTTGGGCATATATTGATGATGCACTTTATTTTTCTGTATCAGGCAAGCTTTACAGAATGACTTTTGAGTACAGTCAAGACGGAGATATAGCCGCTAATAAGATTCATTTTGTTTTCAATGATTACGGGGAGCCTGTAAAATCAGAAAATAATACACTTATCCTTAGATGCGGTAATAACTATTCTCTTCTTGATACACAAACAGGTAAGGCTGACAGTATTGAATATAATTTGGTTATTACAGATAAATACGATAATCTTAAAGGTTTAATCAGTATGGATAAAGCAATAGATATTGCATTTAATGAAATAAAAAATTTAAAGTATTATGATGATATAACTACTGATATGACTTATGAAAGAGTCTCAGGTTTTATTCTTGATGATAATTATCCTCCTGTGCTGATTTATAGACCCGATTATGTGTATGGATTAACCGATAAATGGAAATATGAGTCATATCCGGAATACGTTTGGCATATTATTTTAGAAGGAGAATTTCGCATAATCGTTGATGTTAATGCACAATCCGGAAGTGTAACAAATGTTAATGTTGAATTTCTTGATTAAGAATTTTCACCCAAGAGTCGGCAATAATACTCTTGGGTGATTTTATGTTTAATGATAATAAAAAGGTTGTAATTGTCGGTGTCGGTATGGTGGGTATGAGCTACGCTTATGCTTTGCTTAATCAAAATATCTGCGATGAGCTTGTACTGATAGATATTAATAAAGAGCGTGCTCACGGCGAGGCTATGGATCTGGCGCACGGTCTGCCGTTTGCTCCAAGCTCAATGAAAATCTATGATGGTGAATACTGTGACTGCGGCGATGCAGATGTTGTTGTAATCTGTGCAGGTACACCTCAGGAGGAAGGGGAGAGCAGACGTGATTTGCTGCAGAAAAATTATAAGGTTTTCAAATCAATTGTTGACCCTATCGTGGCAAGCGGCTTTAATGGTGTGTTCCTTGTTGCCTCAAATCCTGTGGATATTCTTACACAGGTCGTTTACAGCCTTTCGGGATTTCCGTCAGGCAGAGTTATCGGCTCCGGAACAACCCTTGATTCAGCCCGACTGCGTCATATGATGAGTGAATATTTTAAAATTAATCCGAGAAATGTTCATGCATATGTTGTGGGGGAGCACGGCGACAGCGAATTTGTTCCCTGGAGCAATGCCTTTGTTTCCGTGAAACCGCTCAGCACGCTTGCGGCAAGTAATAATCAGCTGATGAAGGATATGAAGGATATTGCAGAGGAGGTCCGATTGTCAGCCTATGAGATAATTAAGGCGAAAAAAGCAACCTATTATGGTATCGGAATGGTGCTTGCAAGGCTCACAAGGGCAATTCTTTTTGATGAAAACTCAGTATTTACCGTATCAACTTATCTTAAAGGAGAATATGGAATAAAGGGCGTTTATATCGGAGTGCCTGCCATTATTAATCATAGCGGTGCCCGTGAAATTTTAGAAATAAAAATGACGGATGAGGAAAAAGAACTTTTGATGCGTTCTGCAGAAATTATCAGAGAAATGAAAAAAGAGATAGGAATTTAACCTATCTCTTTTCAATTTATACGGTATTATTCATTGTTTTCCATTACATATGTACCGTCAATCATAACAGCAAGTGCGTAATTGCCGAATTTGTAAAATCTTTTAATGCTGTTGGTGAAATTCAGATAGTCAGACACTGTGTAGTTTGTGCCGTCGATTTTTCTGACCTTATTATCATCACAGCAAACATAAAACTGACCATCATCACAGCATATGTGATTGGGTCTGATGAAGGTATGCGCATCAATTCCGCCGATTCTCAAATCAACCTTCATATTCTGACAGGAATAGCGTATAACACAGTTTTCATCCGTGCACACACTCCAGAAATACTTGTTTTCAGGTGCTATGTATTTTATCGGCTTGTCATGGTATTCAAAGCTTCCGCTCCAGTCAAGCTCGCCCTCACGATTGAAAATACCAGCCTCACCGTTAGGATATATCGCAAGCACACGTCTGTCATACAAAACAGTCGCATCACACTGAACGAAGTTTGGAATGATTTCGCTGATGCGTTTGAAATTTGCTCCGAATTTTTTAAGCAGGTACGCACTTTTGGTTGATAAATCAATACTCTTATTTACAAAATCAACAACGGAATACTGCACCTTGTATTGATTCGGATTTGTAAGCGGAATTTTTTCAACAATGATTGCAGAGGTGTCGCTGTATTTTACAACATCAACTATTTCTCTTTTGCAAATCAGCTCCATACTATTCCTCCCTGCTTAAAGACTCATTTGTTAAATAACCAAGGGTCAGCAAGCTGTCGGTAAGGTGCACGTTCTCTACAAGCACCTCAGGATGAGCCATTGCAATATCAAAGTTTGAAAAGTTCCAGAAGCTCTTTACACCAAGCTTAACAAGCAAGTCTGTCAGCTCCCTCATATCATTTGACGGTATGCAGGTAACAGCGCAGATCGGATGATTGTCGATGCAGAAATTTTCAAGGTAGTCAATGTGACGTACCGGAATACCCTTAATCATATTTCCGCACAAAGCTTCATTTTTATCAAAAATGCCAATCAGTCTGAAGCTGCTGTTTTTTGAAAATATTTTATTTGTTACGGCTTTGCCAAGGTTGCCTGCACCGATAAGAATGGTTTTAACCTCTTTATCCACACAAAGAATTTCTCCTATTTTTGCGTGAAGCTCAGGTACATTGTAGCCGTAGCCCTGCTGACCGAATCCGCCAAAGCAGTTAAAATCATGCCTTATCTGTGATGCAGTCAAGCCCATTCTTGCTGCCAGCTCTTTAGAACTGATTCTGATAATTCCGTTCTCCTTTAACGATTGCAAAAAACGATAATATCTGGGCAGGCGCTTTATAACAGATATTGAGATTTCATCTTTATTAGCCATTTTTACCCCTCTTTATAAAATAAACCATAGGGCTTATTTAGTCATTTCAGTAATGGTTTCCATTACATAATCGCCGAATTCACTGCAGGTGCAGCCATTGTCACGACCTGTGATTGTGAGCCTCTTCTCCTCAAACATACACTTGTCAAGTGCTGCCTCAAGGGCGTTAGCCTCTTTCTGATAGCCAATATGTGAAAGCAGCATTACAGATGCTCTGAGCATTGAGCAAGGGTCTGCATACTGACCTCTGCCCTCGGTAATCATTCTCGGTGCTGAGCCGTGGATAGCCTCAAACATTGCATATTTTTTACCGATGTTTGCTGAGCCTGCAGTGCCTACACCGCCCTGAAATTCAGCAGCCTCATCCGTAATAATATCACCGTAAAGATTAGGAAGAACAAATACCTTGAAGTCCTTTCTTCTCATAGGGTCAATAAGCTTTGCTGTTGTAATATCAACGTACCAGTCGTCTGTAACAATTTCAGGGTAATCCTTACCAATGTTCTGTGCAGTCTTAAGGAACTTGCCGTCAGTGGTTTTGATGATATTTGCCTTTGTGATGATGGAAACCTTTCCCTTATTGTTTTTCTTTGCATATTCATAGGCAAGCTTTGCAATTCTCTCACAGCCCTCCTGTGTAGCAACTGTAAAGTCAACAGCAAGGTCATCCGTAATATTAACACCGTGTGAGCCTACTGCATAGCCACCCTCTGTGTTCTCTCTGAAGAATGTCCAGTCAATGCCTTCCTCAGCAACTCTTACAGGGCGCATATTGGCAAAGAGGTCGAGCTCTTTTCTCATAGCAACATTGGCTGACTCTACATTTGGCCATGGATCGCCTGCTCTCGGTGTGGTTGTAGGGCCTTTAAGAATAACGTGACAGCTCTTGAGCTCCTCAAGTACATCATCAGGAATAGCCTTGTTGCAGGCTGCTCTGTTCTCAATTGTTAAGCCATCAATTTCCTTGAATGTAACTTTACCTCTTGCAACCTCATCCTTTAAAAGGAATGCAAGCACTCTTTCGCTTTCTTTAGTAATGATAGGACCGATACCGTCACCGCCGCAGATACCGATAACAATTGTATCCAGTGCGTCATAGTCAGTGAAATCCTTGTCCTCTTTAATCTTCTTTGCTCTTGCAAGCTGTGCTTCCATTAAGGAACGGAATTTTTCAACAGCTTCGTCAAGTGCCTTTTTCTCGTCAAACATAATTATATCTCCTTTGATTATACCAAATCTTATTTATTCATTTCTCTTGTGTAGTCAAGCAGACCGCCGCAAACAAGCATTGCCCTCTGTCTGTCTGAAAGGTGGCTTGCATCAAGCTCATACTCTTCACCGCTTGTAATGTTCTTAAGTATTACAGGCTTGTCATTTTCAATGCAGTCCTTAATGTTCGGCAATGCAAGCTCATCCATCTGATTAATCTTGTCATAATCCTCTTCGTTCTTGAAGGTGAAGGGGAGAATGCCTGCGTTAACAAGGTTAGCTACGTGAATACGTGCAAAGCTCTTGGTAACAACAGCCTTAACACCGAGGTAAAGCGGAACTAAAGCAGCGTGCTCTCTTGATGAGCCCTGACCATAGTTTGAACCACCGATGATGATACCCTTGCCCTCAGCCTTGATTCTTTCAGGGAAGCTTTCATCACATACAGCAAAGCAGTACTGTGAAAGGTGAGGAATGTTTGAACGGTAAGGTAAAATCTTAGCGCCTGCAGGCATAATATGGTCTGTGGTGATATTGTCACCAACCTTGAGCACAGCCTTTGCGGTGATTTCCTCAGGCAATGGCACTGTCTTCGGGAAAGGCTTGATATTCGGACCACGGAGTACCTCAACGCTGTCAGCCTCTTCAGGAGAAGCCGGAGCTTCAATCATATTATCATTAACGATGAATTTTTCGGGCATTGTGATTTCAGGAGCATCACCAAGTTCTCTTGGGTCTGTTAAGTAACCTGTGAGAGCAGATGCTGCTGCAACCTCAGGAGATACAAGATAAATACCTGCATCCTTTGTGCCTGAACGACCTTCAAAGTTTCTGTTAAATGTTCTCAGTGAAACACCTGCTGAATTCGGTGACTGACCCATACCGATACAAGGACCGCATGCAGATTCAAGAATTCTTGCACCTGCATTAATCATATCTGAAAGTGCACCATTGAGTGCAAGCATATTAAGAACCTGCTTAGAACCCGGAGCAATACAGAGTGAAACAGACGGGTCAACAGTCTTGCCCTTAAGGATTGCAGCAACCTTCATCATATCAACATAGGATGAGTTTGTGCAGGAGCCGATTGCAACCTGGTCAACCTTGATTTTGCCGATTTCATCAGTGGTTTTAACACGGTCGGGCATATGCGGGCAGGCTGCCATTGGTGTAAGTGAGCAAAGGTCAATATCAATAACCTCGTCGTAAACAGCATCAGCATCCGGCTGAATTTCTGTCCAGTCAGCCTCTCTGCCCTGAGCCTTTAAGAAAGCAAGTGTGATTTCATCGGAAGGGAAGATAGAGGTTGTAGCACCAAGCTCAGCACCCATATTTGTGATTGTAGCTCTTTCAGGTACAGATAAGGTTTTTACACCATCACCGCCGTATTCGATAATTTTGCCAACGCCGCCCTTAACGCTCATAATGCGAAGTACCTCAAGGATAACGTCCTTAGCAGATACCCAAGGCTTTAAGTAGCCTGTAAGATTGATTCTTGTCATTTTCGGCATTGGAATATAGTATGTACCGCCGCCCATAGCAACAGCAACGTCAAGTCCGCCTGCACCCATAGCAAGCATACAGATGCCACCGCCTGTCGGTGTGTGGCTGTCAGAGCCGATTAAGGTTTTGCCGGGAATACCGAATCTCTCAAGATGTACCTGATGGCAGATACCATTGCCCGGTCTGCTGAAATAAATACCGTGTTTCTTGGTTACAGACTGAATGTATCTGTGGTCATCCGCATTTTCAAAGCCGGTCTGAAGGGTATTGTGGTCAATATAAGCAACTGATTTTTCAGTTTTAACTCTGTCAACGCCCATTGCTTCAAACTCGAGATATGCCATTGTTCCTGTGGCATCCTGTGTAAGTGTCTGGTCGATTTTAAGACCGATTTCAGTTCCAACGGTCATCTCGCCTTCAACGAGGTGGGATTTAATTAATTTTTGTGCAAGTGTAAGTCCCATTGATAAAAAATCC